>NZ_JAUBOJ010000050.1:0-20666 GCF_036700185.1 Microcoleus sp. BM001215392
TCGAAGTTTGCAGTCGGTTTCAACCGACTTTAGCTATGAGACGGGGATTTAAATCACTCCTAGGGCTGGTGGGTGAATGCGAAAACTTTTGGCTGAGCCAGACTGGAGTAAATCCTAGATTCAGACTGAAGTAAATCCGAGAGTTAGAGTTGGATGAATGCGAGAGAATGTACAAAGCCCATAGAAAAAGCTAGAATAGCATCATATCGGTAGAAACTTTAAGCAAAGCTATAACATTAGGTAACAATGACTGAAGTATCGGATTTTTCAAATGTCGATCGCGAATTAGACGACACAATATTAAGCTTCGCAGACATTCAGGCCGAACTCAACCTGCGCCGCGCCAAGGATGCTCTGCGAGATATAGTAGAAAATCTCGATTTGACAGCACAAGAGCGAACTGGACTGGAGCCGGAAATTGGTGGCTTGGAAACCATGCTGGACAAGCTAGAGCGCGCTTGCGTGCAAATCGCTGTGTTTGGGATGGTAGGAAGGGGAAAGTCTTCGGTTTTGAACGCGCTTTTGGGTCAAAATGTGTTTGAAACGGGCCCGACTCACGGGGTGACTCGCACCACAACTATTGGCCAGTGGGATGTCGGAGATGCTGTTGATGATAATTTACCCGCTCCTCGACTTTCGCCAGTTATTTATCGTTTGTCGCAAGTAGAATTAATCGATACTCCCGGAATCGATGAAGTTGACGGCGAAACTCGCGAACTTTTAGCCCGCCGCGTCGCGCAACAAGCAGATTTGATTTTGTTTGTGGTGGCTGGCGATATTACAAAAGTAGAATACGCAGCACTTTCGCAATTGCGGGAAGCCGGAAAACCGATGTTATTAGTGTTTAATAAAATTGACCAGTATCCCGATGCAGACAGGCTGGCAATTTATCATAAAATCCGGGACGATCGCGTGAGAGAATTGTTATCTCCCGATGAAATTGTGATGTCGGCGGCTTCACCTTTGACAGCGCAGGCGGTGCGCCGTCCCGATGGAAGTATGGGAGTGAAAATGACTCGGAGTTTGCCACAAGTCCAAGATTTAAAATTAAAAATTTTGGAGATTTTAGACAGAGAAGGTAAATCTTTGGTGGCGCTGAATACGATGCTCTGTGCGGGGGATATTAACGAGCAGTTGGTGCAGCGAAAAATGGAAATTCGAGATGATGCTGCTAACCGGATTATCTGGAATGGGGTAATGACTAAAGCTGTGGCGATCGCCCTGAATCCTCTTACAATAGTTGATATTCTCAGCGGGGCGGTAATTGATGTGGTGATGATATTAACTCTATCTAAAGTTTACGGCATTGCGATGACGGAAGCGGGCGCGGTGGAATTGCTGCAAAAGATTGCGATTAGTATGGGCGGAATTACTGCGGGGGAATTGTTGGCGAATTTTGGTTTGAGTTCTTTGAAAGGATTGTTGGGTTTGGCGACGCCGGCGACGGGGGGTTTGGCTTTGGGGCCTTATGTTTCTGTGGCTGTGACTCAAGCTGCAATTGCTGGGGTTTCTTGCTACGGAATTGGTCAAGTTACTAAGGCTTATTTGGCTAATGGTGCTTCTTGGGGTGATGATGGGCCGAAGGCTGTGGTGAGCAAGATTTTGGCTTCTTTGGATGAGGATTCTATTTTAAATCGGATTAAGGATGAGTTGCGGGCTAAGTTGAATTTGGGAAGTGTGGAAAAACAGCAATCTTAGTAGTCATTAGTCATTAGTCATTAGTCATCAGTTATTAGTTATTTGTAGCAACAGTCAACAGTCAACAGTCAACAGTCAACAGTCAACAGTCAACAATGCCCGATGCCCGATGCCCGATGCCCAATTCCCAATATTATGTTATTAACTATCTCCACAACTCGCGTTCCTGCTACAGATTTGGGTTATTTGCTGCACAAACATCCCGATCGCCTTCAATGCTTCCCGATGACTTTCGGACAAGCCAGCGTGTTTTATCCTGAAGCAAATGCAGATAAGTGCACGGCGGCTTTGCTGTTAGATGTCGATCCGATCGGTTTGGTGCGCGGTAAGTCCAAATCGGGCGATCGCCCTTTGGAACAATACGTCAACGATCGCCCCTACACAGCCTCTTCCTTTCTGTCTGTCGCCCTCGCCCAGGTCTTCGGTACCGCCCTATCCGGGCGCTGCAAAGACCGCCCAGAACTCGCAGAAACTGCCATTCCGCTGACAGTTAAGCTGTCGGTTTTGCCCTGTCGCGGCGGCGAGAAGTTCTTGCGCCAAATGTTTGAGCCGCTGGGCTATCAAGTCGCAGCAAAACCGCTGATTCTTGACGAACAATTTCCCGAGTGGGGCGCGAGTCCTTACTTTGCTGTGGAACTACAAAATACAGTGCGGTTGGCGGATTTGTTGAGCCATCTTTATGTCCTAATTCCTGTGTTAGATGACGATAAACATTATTGGGTAGGCGATGATGAAATCGAGAAGTTATTGCGGCACGGCGAAGGTTGGTTGAACTCGCATCCCGCCCGCGAACAAATTGCCGATCGCTATCTGAAACGCCAGCGCCGTTTGACTCGCCTTGCTGTGGCACAATTAGCAGAAGAAGATAATCTTGACCCGGAGGATATCGAAGTTTCTCACCAGCAAGAAGAGGAAGTTTTAGAACAGCGAATTAGTCTCAACGAACAGCGTTTAGAAGCTGTGATGACTGTTTTAAAAGCCAGCGGTGCTCAGCGAGTGGTAGATTTGGGCTGCGGTGAGGGAAAACTGCTGCGATTGCTTTTAGCCGAAAGTGCGATCGCCCAAATTACTGGAGTCGATGTGTCTTTCCGGGCGTTGGAGATCGCCAAAAAACGATTGCAGGTCGATCGCTTTTCTCCCGCACAGCAATCTCGCTTACAATTGATCCAAAGTTCCCTGATTTATCGGGACAGCCGCTTGAGGGATTTTGACGCAGCAGCGGTGATTGAAGTCATCGAACATCTCGATTTAGAACGGTTGGCTGCTTTTGAACGGGTTTTATTTGAGTTTGTGCGGCCGAAATTTGCGATCGTCACAACTCCAAATATTGAATATAACGTTAAGTTTGAAAACTTGCCGACAGGCAAATTTCGCCACCGCGATCACCGCTTTGAGTGGACTAGAAATGAGTTTCAGACTTGGGCGAATGCAGTTTGCGAACGGTTTGGATATCGGGTAGAGTTTCGCTCTATTGGAACCGAAGATTTAGAAGTAGGTTCGCCTACACAAATGGGAATATTTGCTTTGACAGAATAACTGCTACAGTTTTTTTGTAGTTACAATGTAGTTAAACTTAAAAAAATGCAGGCTTCAGCTATGAGCAAATCTATCCAAACCCAGATAATTAAAGTCGATCGGTCTCAAGGAATTCGCATTCCTAAATCTTTATTAGAGCAAATTGGTATTAGTGAAGCTGTAGAAATCGAAGTTCAGGGCGATCGGATCGTGATTCGTGCAGCGCTAAAACCGCGAGCAGGTTGGGATGAAGCGTTCGCAAAAATGGCAGAACAACATGATGATGTCCTGCTAGATGATGTCACGGCTACAGAGTGGGAGGAGCTTGAGTGGCAATGGTAGTCAAACGTTTTGATGTTTTTTTAGTTAGTCTCGACCCCACTCTTGGCAGTGAAATTAATAAAACAAGACCTTGTTTAGTGATTTCACCCGATGATATGAACAAGCGCATTTCCACTGTCATCATTGCTCCAATGACAACGAAGGGGCAAGCATATCCCAGCCGGATAGCTTGTAATTTTCAAGGCAAAGATGGACAAATTATCCTGGATCAAATTCGGACTGTTGACAAAAATCGATTAGTTCAATATCTCGGTAAAATCAGCACTGATGAACAAAAAGCTGTTTTAGATATTCTGGCGCAGATGTTTTCTGAATAATACTATTAAACAATGAAAATTACAATTCCCGAACTATCTTTAGTCCTGCTCATCGGTGCATCCGGTTCCGGTAAATCTACCTTTGCGCGCCAGCATTTTCAACCGACAGAAATCATTTCATCCGATTACTGCCGCGGCCTGGTTTCCGACGACGAAAACAATCAAGCGGCCACCGCTGATGCTTTTGAAGTGCTGCATTTAATTGCTGCTAAACGTCTGGCTGCGGGTAAATTAACTGTGATTGATGCTACGAATGTGCAGCCGGAAAGCCGCAAACCGCTGTTAGAATTAGCCCGAAAATATCATTGCTTTTTAGTCGCAATTGTGCTGGATTTGCCCGAAAAATTGTGTGCCGATCGCAATCAGCAGCGCCCAAACCGCAATTTTGGCAGTCATGTAATTCGCCGCCACGTTCAAAATTTAAGACGATCGCTCCGAAATCTCGATCGCGAAGGCTTCCGCTACGTTCACATCCTCCGTTCCCCAGAAGACATCGCAGCAGCCCAAATCGAGAGACAACCGCTGTGGAACAACCGCAAACATGACACAGGCCCCTTTGACATCATCGGCGACGTTCACGGATGCTGCGGCGAATTGTCACAATTGCTGCAACAGTTGGGCTATCAAATTGTCGAACCATCCAGCGCATCTGGCTTTTGGGATTATCCCACCTACGCCCATCCAGAAGGCCGTAAAGCCGTGTTTTTGGGCGATTTGGTCGATCGAGGCCCGCGCATTCTCGACACCCTCAAACTCGTCCGCAACATGGTAGCAGCATCAACCGCTTTGTGCGTCCCCGGAAATCACGACATCAAATTATTGCGAAAACTCAGCGGCAAAAATGTCAAAATCAACCACGGACTCGAACAAACCTTAGCAGAAATTGCAGCTTTACCGGATGAATTGCGCGAAGTGGCAGTTAGCGAAATTAGCCAATTTCTAGATAGTTTAATCGGGCATTACGTCCTCGACGGCGGCAAATTAGTCGTCGCCCACGCCGGAATGAAAGCAGAACTTCAGGGACGCGCATCCCCCCGCGTTCGAGATTTCGCATTGTACGGAGAAACCACAGGCGAAATCGATGAATTCGGCTTACCAGTCCGCTACAATTGGGCCGCCGAATATCGAGGTCAAGCTACTGTTGTTTACGGACATACGCCGATTCCCGAAACAGAATGGTTGAACAATACTGTTGATATTGACACAGGCTGCGTTTTCGGCGGCAAGCTAACAGCTTTGCGGTATCCAGAAAGAGAATTTGTCAGCGTTCCTGCTGCGATGATTTACTGCGAACCAGCCAAACCGATCGCCTTTCCATCCATTGCAACTCTAGATAACAGTTTTCCCGCCATAAATCTCACCGCCCAACAGCAGTTTGATGACGTGCTGGATATTTCCGACGTGCTCGGAAAACGCATGATTTCAACAAGGCTGCAACGTAACATTGCAATTCGAGAAGAAAATGCGATCGCAGCCCTGGAAGTAATGAGCAGATTTGCCGCCAATCCCAAATGGCTGATTTACTTACCGCCCACCATGTCTCCCGCTGCTACCTCAAAAGAACCCGGACTTTTAGAACATCCAGCCGAAGCCTTTAACTACTACCAACAGCAAGGCGTCTCGACAGTTGTCTGCGAAGAAAAGCACATGGGTTCCCGTGCAGTTGTGATTGTTTGCCGCGATGAATCGGCGGCTAAACGGCGCTTTGGAATTTTTAACAACAGCATTGGCATTTGTTACACCCGTACTGGTCGCCATTTCTTCGATAATTCTACCTTAGAAACAGAGTTTTTAACCCGAGTAAATCGCGCTCTTTCTGCCAGCAATTTTTGGGATAAATTTAAAACTAATTGGGTGTGTTTGGACTGCGAATTAATGCCTTGGTCTGCCAAAGCTCAAGGTTTATTGCAAGAACAATATGCTGCCGTGGGCACCGCATCCCGTCACGGGTTTGCGGAGGCAATCCAGCAGCTAGAACAGGCGAAACAGCGGGGAGTTGAGGTTGATTCTTTGCTGGCCAGCTACCGGGAACGAGCCGATTTAGCCGATCGCTATGTCAAGGCCTACCAGCGCTACTGCTGGCCCGTCAAATCCATCTCCGACCTCAAATTAGCGCCTTTCCACATCTTGGCAACCGAGGGAAATGTTCACACCGATCAGAATCACTGCTGGCACATGGAACAGATAGCAGAAATCTGTAATTTTGACCTACAATTGCTGTTAGCTACTGAATACAAAGTAGTGAGAATTGCCGATCTTGACAGTCAATTAGCGGGGATTCAATGGTGGGAAAAAATGACTGAGGCCGGGGGAGAAGGGATGGTGGTTAAACCGATGGAATTTATTGTGAACAATAGCAAAGGACTGGTACAGCCTGCGATCAAATGTCGGGGAAAAGAGTATTTGCGAATTATTTACGGCCTGGAATATTCTTTGCCGGAGCATTTAGACAAATTGCGATCGCGCGGGCTTTCCGGGAAGCGTTCTTTAGCTTTGCGAGAGTTTGCTTTGGGTGTAGAATCGTTGGAGAGATTTGTGGCGGGTGCTCCGTTGAGGCAAGTTCACGAGTGCGTTTTCGGAGTTTTAGCGATGGAAAGCGAACCAGTCGATCCGAGATTGTAAGTAAGCCCTTGTAGGGACACTCCAAGAGTCCATTGGTGTCAACATAACTCGAAATATCGCTTGTGTCCGAAATACCGCCAGGGGTTTAAACCCACGGGGCTTTTAGAAGACAGTCCTCTAAAAGAGGACTCAATAATATCGTTTCCCGTTGCATCGGTATTGTTTAAACAGTTAACTCTCAACAGTCAACATTACCTGACGGTGCAACCGGAATTGATATAACTCATCAGTCCTCTTTGAGAGGACTTGCGCTTTGAGACAGGGGTTTCAACCCCTGGCGGACTGGCGGGCTAACTGACGGACTTGGCGGGGTGACAGCTTAAGTTGTCACCAATGAGCATTGGCGTGTCCCTACGGGTATCTCATTCATTTCTCCCTACTAATCGCTCAACTTCCGATGTCGATAAATTCATCATTTGTGCAACTTGCTCTAAATTCATGCCTGAATTTAACAGTTGAGAAACGAGCGAGATGAGTGCTGATTCGGCCGCCAGCCGTGCTTGTTCGGCCGCCAGCCGTGCTTGTTCTGATTGCTGGTAAGTCTTCAAAAACTCTTTTGTTTGAGGATTTCTAAACCTTAATTCTCCAGAAACCAAGTGCAATTCCAGTCCCAATACTTCGCTGTACAGCCACAGCGTATCGAAGGCGATATTATTGACGGGAATCGTCTCGTACTGGCCGTTGACTAAACGCACTCCTTGCAGTATTGGATTGAGATAATCTCCAGACGGATCGTACTGGAAGTATTCCCTGACTCCCAAATTTCGATAAGTTTCTGGTTTAATTTCTTGGTCTACATCTTGAGTTGTTTCTGAGGTTATTTCTAAGACAAACTGCGGTGCTATCCCTGCTTCTTTCCAGATTTTATAGTTATCTCTCTGGCGTTTTCTGACTCCAAATACTACATAAATGTCGGGAGCAACTACTGCTGATTTGTTTCCTTCTTCGTAATAGACGAAAGAATTTGCTGACACGTAGACATCCGAGATCCCTTGAAAGTGCTGCTTCAGAGCTTCCACGCCGTAAGTCATGTAATCGCGCGTGATGTCACTTTCCGCCATCGGTTCTCCGTCGCTGCTGGGATATTCTATTTCTTCTTCGATTTGTTGAGTGAAAACTGTCACGGTTTAAGTCTCCTCAATTCTCGCTGATTTTATTTTAGCAGGTTCGATAAATTTAAGCATAAAAAAATGGCGTTTGTTAAGGACAAACGCCATTTTTTTACTTATTAATTAGACTTACAAACGCGGCGTCTTATCTTGTTTAAATGACGCCAGCCATCCGCGAAGTTCGTCGGCCGCAATCTCGCGCCCGCCCAAACCAAAAGCTAGAGCAATCCCAACTGCGATCGCCCCGAGCAACAGCCCGAAAGCCAAATTCACAATATCGCTGCCAATGCCCATCTGTTGCAGCGCCAAGGCTCCAACAAAAGCAATCACCGCGATTCGAGCCGTTTGGCCCAACAGCCGCGCTTGGCGAGTTCCAGAGCTAGCAATCAAACTAAACGCCAGATTCGCCAAATACAAGCCGATCGCAAATACCACCAAACCAGACAGCACCCTACCTGCAACCAGCACAATACCGCTAACAATCGCAGTCAGTGCTGGAATCTTCAGCACGTCCGTAGCAGCCACCACAGCAAACAGCATGATGCCTACCTGCACCACAATGCCGACAAATTGCGAAGGCGTGCGGGCCGCCACATCCGGTTCCTGAAGTACGGTGGCGTCGGGATCGATCGAACTCGGCGGCGGTAGTCGCAGCGGCTGTTTCGGCTGCATTCCCAACCAAGAAAAGACATTGTTAAAGCCAATTCCGGTCAAGATATTCGTCACCAAATCGCCGATCCAGCGCCCCAAAAAGTAAGCAACGGCCAGAATTATCGCTGCTGTAAAAATGTTGGGAAGCGCGCCCAGAATCGTATTGAGCATCGCGATCGCCGGCAAGGAAATCGCTTGGATGTCCAAAGCGTTCAAAGCTGCGATCGCCGTGGGAATCAAAATCAACACATAGACAATTGTGCCGATAATCCACGACAGCGATTGTCCGCCCGAGCTCCGGGAAATGCCAAAGCGAGCGCCCAAACTGTCCGCCCCAGCAGCAGCCAGCAGATTTGTCACAATCCGCTGCACCACTTGAGCCAGCAGCCAGCCCACAAACCCAATCAGCAGAGCTTCCAGAATCTTCGGAATTGCCGCCAAAATTTGGTTCAGCAAATTATTGACTGGCAGCAGAGCCTGCTGTAAATCCAGCGATTCGAGAACCAACGGCAAAAACAGCAGAAAAATGAACCAGTACAGCGCATTCGCCAGAGTATCGCTCAGCAGCAAAGGAGTCTCGGTGGGTGCAGTACCCACTTGCTGGTTCAAGCGCTCGTCTACGCCAAAAGTCCGCATCGCCCGCGATAGAGCCAATTTGGCAACTGTCGCCAACACCCAAGCAATCCCCAAGAAAATCAGGGCTTTGGCTAACTTCGGCAAAGCACCAGCAATTTGATTGAGAAAAGTATTCAGGGGTTGCGAGACAGCCGTGAGATTCAGCCGGTTGAAAAAGGCGACTAGGAAAAAGATAAAAATGATCCAGAATACCGCACCGGAAATCCATTTTTCCACTTGCGGCGATCCTTCTCCTTCCGGGCGCCCGGTAATCCAAGCAGCAAGTCGGTTGTCGATCGTCGTTTTCTTGAGCAATCCCCCGACTAAAGATGAGACCAGGGCTGATACGATCAAGCCAATTAGCAGGATGCCGATCGCCCACACCAGATTTTCAATGCTTGTCGAGCCCTGAAATATATTGTTAATTCCGTTTTGGGCATCTACCAGCGGATTCGGAGGCGGCAGTGTCTGCGCCAACAGGCGATCGGACATCACCGCTATTTGGCCCGATATCGGTTGAGTTATTTCTTGCCAAGTTTCATTCATTTTTTTCTCAGGTTAACGTCATATTTTGACTGGGAGAAGACGAAACTTTAAGAATAGTTCCACCAAATCTAGACCTCGCCTAAATTTAATGTTTGTACGCTTAAAAGCGTACAGGGTTAACTACAAAACCCTCTCTCGAATTTGGGATAAACCCATCTCCGACTGCTTTTGGGCCAATCTTCATTCAAAGAACCGTTGACATCGGCATTTATGAGTTGTCCACTTTGGCTTCTCAACAATCCCCTTTTTACTCTACAGCCAATGTACTCAGATTTTTGTTCAATTGGTTCCAAATCCAAGGCAGAACACTTAGATGTGTAACTCTCCCCTACTATACAGAACTTAAATTTCGCCAATTTGTCCTTTGTACTGCAACATTTGCACGAGCCGGCGATGGGGAATGCAGGCCAATTTTTGAGGGTTAACCTTGCCAGGAGTAATCCCATCTTTAAAATCCTGGTTCCAGCCTATAACCAGCCAGCCAATTTGATGATTGACGAGTTCTTTAATAATTGCGGAACTCGTTATGTGGAGGTAATAATCCACTTTGCAGTTACGCTTGTGCCACAAATTGGCGACTTTTTTACTGTTTTTTGGGGCGGCGGGCAGCAACGATTTCAATGTTGATGAAACCCGATTGCAGTATTGGTTAGTTGACTTGAGTGCCCGTCCGTCGTATATCGTCGGTACTAACCCAGCAACATTGTAGGTTAATGTTGCCAAATTGTTTAATCCTAAATCTATGGAAGCTACTGTCTGATTAACTTCTAAAGGCTGTTCTAACTTTTTATAAGCTACCTCGACAATATAACAACCGACCTTAGGAACAATCCTGATTTCCAGAATCGAGGTAACTTTTGACCACAACCAAATATTAGTCCCAGAGGGACGAGCATATCCTTTTTTTAAGGCTTTTTTGCTGGCAGCTTGAGAATCAAATACAACTACATAGCGCCCGTCTGCTCTTTTGTGCTCTCTGGCACCTTTATCATGCGGAATTTGCGGTGCTGCTTTAAATTTAATTGGGTCTTCCTGATAGTTTCGCAACGCCAGATGATAGCTACTCCATGCTTTGAGGACTAAGCCGAGGGTGCTTTGTGCTACCTTTGCCGGCAGTGCTTTGTAATTTGAACTCGTTCTGAACGCGCGATCGACAGCCAAATGGTTTGTTTGTTGGTTAGCGCAAAAGTTTTGACGGTAGATGCAGTTAGCTGATTTGTAAAGATTTTTGCACAGCCATGACAGTCGATCGGCTTCTCGATAAAACCTATGATTCGGTTTGATGATGTGCCTTTCAACTAACTGCATAATCGGTATATATACTGTTATTTTCCGATGATACACTGTATTTATGAGTGTGTCAATGTTTTACTTTATGGAAGAATTGACGCTACAACTAAGTAAATAACTCTCAAGTAAGCAAAGTCTTGTAATACCCTCCTTGTTGCAGGTTTCCATGTCAATTCGTCAAGTTTTCGAGCAATCCATTGAAATTCGCGCTGCTGCTACCTTGGTGGAGCGCTGTATAGTCGATCGCACTTTAATGCACAAATGGCTCAATCCTTTGCTGCGCTGCGAACCCGAGGGTGAATGGGATACTGCTGTAGGAAGTCGCAGCTTATTTATCATAAAAATTCCCGTTTTGCAACCCACTTTAGAGAGTGTTGTGTTGGAACGACAACCCGGTTTAATTGTATGGGGGTTTGACGGATATTTCAAAGGATGCGATCGCTGGGAATGCCAGCCCCAAATCCAAGGAACTCTCTTGATTAACCGCTTTGAATTTCAAATTCCCAATCCTTTAATTAGATTTGGTTTCAATCAATTTGCAGCCGCTTTGACCCAGAAAGATATGAAAAGCCAACTCCGCAGACTCAAACGGGTAGCCGAGCAGTTATCTCAAGAAATTGGTAAAGCGTAATGGGGAATTGGCGATCGATAATCGGTAATCGGTAATAGGTCATTGGTAATCGGTAATCGGTCATTGGTAATCGGTCATTGAGAATTGGTCATTGAGAATTGGTAATCGGTAATTGGTGAAACAAATTCCGCAATCCGCAATTCCCAATCCGCAATTACCAATTATCAATTACTAATTCCCAATTCCCCAGCAAAATGATTTACTTCCCAGCCCCCGATGATGAGTTGGGCTGACAAATCATTTGTCTTGCTTGACCAGCCGTACTTTGCAAACCAGGGGAATTCTGATACATAGCTTGCAAATCTTGCAGGTCTTTAATCACTCGCTGGTAGATAGCCATAGCTTGATTACCATCAACTTCTAAAGCCGGGGGAGTGTAATTTTGCATCACTTCCATCAGCGATATTTTGCCATCTTTAGAAGCTGCGACCAAAGCATCGCGCAGTGCCGGCGCGCTTTGTGCCTTTGTTGCTGGGGTATAAGCAACCTCGCCCAATTGTTTGAAAACAATTTCCCCAAAATAAGTATTTGCCAGTCGCGATACTATTTGGGCATCTAAAGCAACTTCTCGCGTCAATATTTCGCGCACCGATTCGGGAGTTTGTTTCGCAAGACTCAGAACGCTTTGCAGTTGAGATGATGGTTTGCCGGTTTGTGCAAAACTTTGCAAGTCGCTCATCGGTAAAGTTACGTCAACAGCACCGTATTTTACTGTTACCTTGTCTAATGCAAAGGCTTTGCCACTGCTCAGCAATACTGTACTTGTTCCCAGCAAAAGTGCCAAACCTAATGATAAATGCTTTGACATTCTTTTGGTTAAATGAGCTGACTGCTGTTGCATTGCGTTGATATAACCTTGTTGAAACTTAAAGTTCATGAGTTTATGCCTCTTTAGGTCAAAATACTTTTTCGAGCGAGCCAATGCGCAGGTATCAGTCGGGAAAGTGGACTCAGGTGTTCGGTAAATGACCTAGTTATTCTACAGTCATGTCTATCAAATTGAACCTATCAAAAGATAGGTGTTAATTGATAATTTCTATGTTACAATCTGAGCCTTTACAATTTTATAAAGCTTTGCAAAACTTATAAAAGCTAGATTTGACGATCGCACACCAGTATTATAGATTGTCGGTTTCACCCGTGATGTTGTGCCAGCCAATAGCTGCAAGCTTGACTAGCGATCGATAAAATTTAAGTTTAATTCCCATCGATCCGTTCGAGCAATTGGCGAATTGCAGCAGCATCCTCAGCATTCGGAGCATTTTTCAGGTAAATCTCCAAATCGTAGCGCGCCTCAGTCAAGCGCCCCAGTTGATAGTAAAGAATTCCGCGATCGCGCATTTCTAACAGCGCATGGGGAAACAGCAGCAAAATCCGCTCGATCGCCCCCAACACCCTGATAGCATCCCGCTGTTGCAAATAAATAGCCTTAAGATTTCCCAGCATTCGCCCTAACAACTGGCGACTACTTACCGGGGCCAAAAAAGCCGCCTCCAACTCCATCGGTTGACCGTAAATTTGAGAAAGTCTCTCTTGACAATCTTCAGGGAATAATATCTCGCCGTTGTTAAACGGATCGATAAAAATCCCAGCATCCTCAAAATCAGGTCTAATTAAAAAATGTCCCGGCATCCCAATCCCCACCATTGGAAAATCAATCCGCTTCGCAACTTCCAAATAAACCAAAGACAAAGAGATGGGTATTCCCGTGCGGCGATCGATCACTTGATTTAAAAAACTATTGCGAGGGTCGTAATAATCTGCATCATTCCCCACAAACCGCAAATCCTCGTATAAATAACGGTTAATAGTTTGAACGATCCGCAGCGGATAATTCTGTGGCGGAAGGCGCGATCGCACTTCATTGGCGATCGTGTCGAGAACGTTGAGATACTCCTGGGGAACGAAATTGGGGTATTCTTCCAAAGCCACGTACAGCGCAGCTTTTCCCAGATCGATCGTACGATCGGGCTGATTAATTTCTTGGTAAAACAGTTGTCTGGCTTGGGAAAAATCCATATTGATGATTTATCTGATTTTAATTAACATTTTATCCAAATATTCAGAACAGGCTTTCTGCCTTGTTACACAAAAAACATATTTTTAAAATATACTTTTTTTATATTAAACGAGGAATCATCTATTGTCCAACAGGCCGAAAAGCCTGTTCAAAAAAAAACTTAGCATCCACAAAATATTTCAATCATAATCTACTATATTTTTTTATTTCTAAATTAGCCACTATTTTTAACAAACCTTCACGATAGATTTTTTTGCCCTCCAGATTAAGATGAACGCCATCCGAAGTCAAATCAGCCTTCAAAGCTTTACCCTCAAATAACGGTTGTAAAATTGAGCCCTCAACCGATAACCTTTGAGCAACAGCAACTTGACCGAGCAAGTGATTAAACCGATCGACCCGAGGAATAGGAGCAGCAACATTGACATTGCGACTGGCTTCAACAGTCGAGTAAAAAGCCGGAATCAAAACCACCTGTTTCGCTCCCATATCATTTTTAACAATTATAATTATTTGCTGCATATTTTTAATAAATTGGTCGTCCATAGTTCTGTAAATAGCATCATTTGTACCCAGAGCCACAATCGCTCGCTCGCACCTAATTCGACCAGCAGTTAACAACTTAAGCTGTTCCAACTGAGAAATGGCGCTCATCCCACCGATCGCAAAATTGAAAGAATGATTACCCAGAGTATTCCCCAGCATCGAAGTTATCGAATCTCCAAAAAAACAATTTTTTATCTGAGTATTCTGAGTCACCGCCACTTGATATTTGACCTCATCTTGCCACCAAGACTGAGAACTTAGTGTATCTGTAGGGATTTCTAAATAATTAGCATTTGCCATTACCAAAACTCTTCCCAAGTAACCCCGCTTCCCTGTATAAAGCAAGGTTGCAGATATTAAAAATACATTCAACACAATAGATAAAATTGCAATATAATTTTTCATTTTATAGGTAATTACATTCAATTTAACTATGATTAATAAAGGATCGTCTGCAAAAACTGGTTTGACAGGGCGATACAAATTAGCTCACTTTCACAATTATTGCTGCAATTATTAATTATATAGTAACTATTAAAACATGGGAGTAGAGAAACAGCATTGCCGTTTCCTGAATCCCCGCGCCAAACTTAGGCGCAGCCTATGTTCCTAATATATACAGCCTTTCTCAAAAAAGTGAGGTATGCCCGGTTTGGCCTGTTTGGCCGGTTTGGCCTGTTTGGCCATGCGTCCGCGAATCTTTCTGAGAAAGGCTATAAATACTATTCACAATTGGTATCACATTAGTTAAACAAAATCCCAGCTAGGTTTTGGCAGAAAAAAGCGCGATTTTGAAACTAACCTCGACTTTCGCGACAGACACCCTACATACGGCTAAGCGGCGCGCTTTACTCACAAGATAGTTAGTGAGGTGAGTCAAGCGCGCACTTGACTGATTATTTGTGTCGAATTAGTTCGTAAATTTCCACGTAGTCTTTAGCTGGATATTTCCACGAATTGTCACAATTCATGCCTTGAACCATGAGTTTTTCAAATTCGTCGTGGTAGTCATACCACAAGCCGATCGCGCGATCGAGCACCGACTCTAAAGCGTAGTAATCGCTTTGGTAAAATACGTAGCCGTTGCGCTCTTCGGGGAGGTGGCTGGTGTCGTAATCGCGATCGAACACCGTATTCACCAAACCGCCCACACCCCGCACCACAGGCACCGTACCGTACCGCAACCCGATCATCTGAGTCAGGCCGCAGGGTTCGTAATTGCTCGGCACCACAATCATATCCGCACCCGCATAAATTAAGTGCGACAATTCCTCATTAAAACCAAGTTCCAAATGGCAGTCAGGATTGTCATTTAAAACCCATTTTTCGTGCTGGAAATGCGCGTTAATTCCCGCTTCCGTCGCCGAACCCAAAAGCACGAATTGCGCGCCCTTGCTCAGACAGTAATAGATTGCGTGGTGGAGGAGGTGAACGCCTTTTTGGTCGTCCAAACGGCCGATAAAGGTAATCAGAGGCTTGTCAGTATCGCGCAATAACAAGCGATCGCGCAAAGCAGTTTTAGTTTTAGCTTTGCCTGCCAAATCATCCGCAGTGTAGTGCTGCATAATATAGCGATCGCTCTCAGGATTCCACACATCGTAATCGATCCCGTTGAGCACCCCGCGAAACTTATCTTGATACATATGCAAAGTGTGTCCCAAACCGTAGCCAAACTCTCCGACGTGAGCTTCCCAAGCGTGGTGCGGCGAAACCGTAGTCACAAAGTTAGAGTACACAATGCCACCTTTCATAAAGTTGATGGCAAAGGGGTTAAAATTATCTCGCAGGCGATCGTACTGAAAATAATAATCCTCTCGATTCAAACCCGTTGCTTGCAAAACCTCGCTGCCGCCCATACCTTGATGTTTGAAATTGTGAATGGTATAGCAGACTCGCTGATTTTCCATCCAATTGTATTTGTAAATTTCAAACAGCATGACTGGAACCAAACCAGTTTGCCAATCGTGACAGTGAATCACATCCGGGCGCTTGTTGCTTCTGAGCAAAAATTCTAAAGCAGCTTTGCTAAAAAATGCAAACCGCATATTGTCATCGTTGCCACCATAATAATAGCCGCGGTTAAAAAAGTTATCTTGCGATCGAGGTTCAATGAAAAAACACAGCACTCCGTGCACCCAGCCGCAGTACACGTCGCAAAGAATTTCGCCACCGTACCAGGGCACCGCCAAATCCCGATAGGCATCGTGCAGCCCCCAAATATGGTCGTACCTCATGCAGTCGTATTTGGGGAGAATAATCTCGACGGTGTGGCCGGAATTCTGCAACTGGCGACTCAAGCCATAAACTACGTCCCCCAAACCTCCTGCTTTGATGACGGGGGCGCACTCTGACGCAATTTGTACGATGTACATTTTTTTTCTCGCTCCTGGATGAATCAAAAAATATTTTCTTAACTTGACAAAGTATATGATTTCTCAGCAAATAAGCAAGCCGGCCATTGGGAATACAGAAACAATACGCGCCGACGATCGCAAGTTGAGGTCGATTCGGGCGATCGCTGGCAATAACCTAACGCGGCAGGAGATTGTCGAGGCGAAGCTGCAAGCTCTCCTTCAAAGCAGAAATCATCGGTGGAGCGAGTCAAAATTGCCGTAAGTCGATCGCAAATTCCGCAAAACTTAACTCATTTTCTCGCATTTGTCAACTCATTTTTTTTAGTCAAATCGCCCGTTGTCTCGTCTTGTTCCGAATAGCGATCGAGTAACTCACTCAAAACTTCTTCTCCAGCAATTTCTCCACTACTGACAAACTTCTCTACCTCCACCGAACCATCACTCAAAAATTCAATTTCCCACCTTTCCCCTGGTACAGCCACAATTACCATCACAGCTTCGTCGCGGTGATGCGCCAAACTATAGTCGATCGCCTGTTTTTCCAAATTTTGCAAAAATAAAATTAGTCTGTCAAACCCATTAGCTTTCATCGATCGAATCTCCTATCGCTCAACAACTTGCGAACCATCCTAAATCCTGGGATATTTTCTTGGGCACCTCTTTCTATTTGCTCCCATATCATTTCGCTAAATTCTTCCCAATTTGGCGAACCAGCCGGAAGTTGTGCTTGTTTTATACTGCCTTTTTTGCCTTTGATAATCTCAGACACTTTCATGCCTGCAAATTTGTGTGCGATGTTTCTTCCTCCTTATCTTACAGAAATATCATCAAATAAACTATCTGACAAAAAACTCGCTCTAACTATTTAACCGCACTGCTACGAATAAAACTCTCTCAGGCTCTTGCACTTGAGATTGCGTATCGGCAATTAATAAACTTATCTTTTGCAGGCAGATTCTGCTACTCTTAAATCTTACAGCTATTTTAGCAATAGCAGACAGTGTCCCTCCACAATTCTTGAGGAAAGTTTTATGCCTGCGATCGCACAATCTCCCAACCCATCCATTTTAAACGAAATCAACTCAGGATTGCCCAACATTTGCGGTTCCGAAGCAGAAATCACTGCCGCCACCAACAGCAACGAACCAGTCTTTTTACCTAAGACAAATCTGCGCCTCGAAAACATTCAAGCCGGATTTGCCTGCGCCCTGCATATGCACCAGCCAACAATTCCAGCAGGTGCAAACGGCGAACTAATCTGCAATCTCCAGAATATGTTTGAAAATCCCAACCAAGGAGACAATCACAATGCCGGAGTATTTGCTTGGTGCTATTCCCGCATGGGAGAATTCATTCCCCAACTGATTGCTGAAGGTTGCAACCCGCGAATTATGCTCGATTATTCCGGCAATTTGCTGTGGGGATTGCGTCAAATGGGACGCGACGACATCTTCGAGAATCTCAAGCGCATTACCTGCGATCCTCAATACCAACCCCACGTAGAATGGCTGGGGACAATGTGGAGCCACGCCGTCATTCCTTCAACTCCAATTCCCGATATCAAACTTCAAATCCAAGCATGGCAACATCATTTTGCATCCATTTTTGGCTTGGATGCCCTGAAGCGCGTTAAAGGTTTTTCGCCTCCAGAAATGCACTTTCCCAATCACCCCGATACACTTTACGAATACATCAAAGCTTTGAAAGAATGCGGCTATCGCTGGCTGATGGTGCAAGAACATTCTGTCGAAAATCTCGATGGTTCGGGATTGTCGCAAGACCAAAAATACATTCCCAACCGTTTAGTTGCCCGCAATTCTCGCGGCGAAACCATCAGTATCACGGCTTTGATTAAAACCCAAGGTTCCGATACAAAATTGGTAGGTCAAATGCAGCCTTATTACGAAGCTAAAGGACGTAACAAACAGCAAATTGGCAATGTCACAGTTCCTTCTTTAGTCACTCAAATTGCTGATGGCGAAAATGGCGGCGTGATGATGAATGAATTCCCCAGCGCCTTTGTCAAAGCTTGGCACGAAAACCGCTCTCAAGGTGGCGGAAAATCCGGTGTTGTCGGTTTAAATGGGACTGAATATTTGGAGTTAATTGAAGCGGCGGGGGTTAATCCCGATGATTATCCGATTTGTCAAGGGGTTAACCAGCACAAAATCTGGCAGTTAGTCGATGCTGATAGTGCGACACCGGAAAAAGTGGAAAGTGCGATCGCCCAACTCAAGCAAACCGATCACAATTTTCACATGGATGGTGCCTCTTGGACAAACGATTTGAGTTGGGTGAAAGGCTACGAAAATGTCCTGGAACCGATGAATCAACTCAGCGCCGCATTTCACCAAAAATACGACCCGCTGGTGCTGCAAGATGCCGCCGTTACCAAGCAGTTTGAATACCAACAAGCTTTGCTTTACAACTTGTTGGTGCAAACAAGCTGTTTCCGCTATTGGGGACAGGGAACTTGGACTGATTACGCCCGCGAACTTTACAACCGCGGCGCTGCTTTAATGAAGTAACAAAAGTTTGCAGTTGCGGTGTGGAGAAAAACCGCAACTGCAAACTTTACTGAATTTTACCAAATAAATAATTGCAGTACACCCGGACTTGATATCAACCCTACATTCGCTGATTGTCTCCCATTTTACCTAGAACTCGATTCCGCACCCTCAACTCAAATTCAGCCTACAGCATTAAGAGCATTGCAGAACTTACGCAAAACCCCTGCACAAGCACGTTTTGTAAAGAGTAGCCAAATATTAATTTAGATTGTTGTCTGTTCTTTTTGATAATCGCTGATTAGAACTCGATAAATCATGTGTCTAATTGCAAGGTTTTGTTAACTTACTTTAAGCTGAATTTTTGACATAAATCAGACAAACTTATTAATAAAATGTTTTGTGATAGTTTTTTTTTTATAACCCTTGCCAATCAATTTTATTGTGTTTAGGCTTGTGACATCGCAGTCAATCTCTTCATTCACTTATCAGGGGTAAAAAGAGAGATTATGAATTACTGGAAATCACACTACGGCGAACAATATTACAGTATTAGGAACCTTACTTGCCCTGGCTTTATTGCCTGTAATTAAAAGCCTCACAAACCAGAAAAGCCAAGAATAGTCAAATCGGGATTGAGGTTGTTGTCTGTCAGTCAACTCATTAATCAGGAAATGAAGGCATGGTTATGAACTACGAGCCAACACATCACGGCGAAAAACATTACTGCGATAATTTTCACTGTCCTCAGCCTCAAAAGCTTACTTGCAATCAGTTTTGTATCAGTTGCAATCGCACAGTAGGGCCTCATCGCACCACGCAACTGAAGTCAGAGTTTGTGCAGGTGACGCAGAAAGAACTGGCTCTTCAAGAACGCTTACCTCCTCGTTCAAAGCTGAATTTAACTTACGGTTATCTCCCCGGTAGAATGCAGAGTATGCCAGAGGATTGTTGGCCGTCATCTACCCCTACTTGGCCGAGAACTGCACCGAAGAAGAATGATTGTGAGCCTGTGTTGGGATATTACAAGTATACTTTGGTTGAATATCCCGGAGAGTCGAGTGGTCGTGGTGGGAAACTATTTTGGCTGATGGTATTTGCTGCGGCGGTGTGGTTCTGGTTTTTCCGCTGATTGTGCGGTAAGAAAGAGGACGAATTTAGGTAAGAGATTGGCGCTGCTGGTAGCTTAGATGGTGTTAGGGTTGGGGTTATTTGACTAATCATTAGGCGAAAAAACATCCCAGATTATGCAACATTTTTTCCTGTTTATATTGGCTTTAATTCTGTCTGTGACAATGGCAATAGGCTCTATTTTACCTGGAGTTACTACATACGAGGATGAGCAATGGAGAGTATAACTGACTTGAATAAAGAAAACACGCTAGGGCCAAGTCGCTACTCTGTTAGTGGCTCACGGCAGGGTGAAGTTACTGTCAAGGATGTTACGACGGGGGAGGTAATTCGTACCTTTCAAATGGATTCTGAGGTTGTTGTTAGGGAGACTTTTCTCTTGGACGGTGGCCAAACTGTGGCTGCTTCGCAGAAAGACCATGCTGTTTTCTGGGATTTGACAACAGGCGAAGAAATTCACCGCTTTCCCCAAAGAATTTATGGTTTTACTCGCGATGAAAGCAAATTTTTTACTTTTGAAGTTCCCGGCAGCAAAGTATGTTTATATTCTTACCCAGATTTAACTTTTGTCTGCCAATTATCAGATAACACGTCAGGTCCTCAATCTTTTCGTTTTTCGCCAGACGAGCGGTTTTTAGTCATTCGATTTATGACGGGATTTCCCTCAACCGATAAAAATTACCCAAAAAGAAATCATGTGACGCGAGGGTTTATATATACAAAACTGTTCAACATTCAAGACTGTCAAGAAATTTCCGAATTTTCGCGCCTA
>NZ_JAUBOJ010000050.1:20766-27231 GCF_036700185.1 Microcoleus sp. BM001215392
ACTATCGCCCTTGAAAAAAGCTCGATGGCGATTCGATCTAACAACATATCAAATTGAAGAGATGTAGTTACTAAGTCTTAGACTTTTTTAACAAAGAGAGGAAAAATGAAAGCCGATCTGCAAATTTGGAGTAGTTCTATAAATGGAATAGGAATAGTTGTTGTAATTAACAATTTATTGAGTATGCCAGCTCTGGGCGCTACTCTTGGACCTATTCAATTTCCCGTCCTCATCAACAATACTCAAGTCGGTCAAGTTAAAGTTGAAGTTAATGACCAAGATGACCCTTACTTTGATGCACTTGTGGGTGAGTTTGAGGCGACAAGCCAAATCCGAGATTTAGAGAATCAGTATAAAGTTCGCTTCAATTGGTTTCAGATAATCACGCAGGATAGCGATCCCAAAAATGATTCTAACGGAAACTTACTGACTCCGCCATACATCGATCCTCCTAGAAATGGGTATGACGATCTTTGGGCTGATGATAGACCTTGGTATTTAGATGAATTTTCCCAACCACCTAATGACCCTCGCTTTTGGAATCCAGGAGGGTTGCTAGACAATAATGTATTCGGCTCGCGACTAAGTTTTGAAGACAGCCCAGGAAATTACATTGGCGAGGAAACAGATTTTGCTACCTTTCTGATAGCCAGCGACTCCCAAAACAAAATCTATGATTTTTTGGGTGGTTTTGAGTGGTCTAGCAGGGGTGTACAGCAAGGTGAAGAAGGAGCTGCAAAAATAGTTCGTTTGGAAAATAATGCAATATTTCAAGAAAGCTACAAACAGCAAATATTGAATGAATTTGGATACAGATGGCAGCCGATACTCCCCTCCTCTGGCTACTACACCGATCGACTCGGAGGCGCATTTGGCGGTCAGTTTTGTGGCGGTTTGGGTGGTGTGTTTGATAATGCACTTTGCGGTAGTATAGGAACATCCCCACCTGGATATACACCAAACGACGACGGCTCCTTCGGCTCATATCCCTTGGGCTTTTCATTTAGTTATTTCGGCCAAAGCTACAACAGTTTCTACATCAACAACAACGGCAATATTTCCTTTGGCAGACCAGTTAGTGCATACACGCCGAACCCTCTTCTGACAGAAAATATAGCTCCTCTAATTGCCCCTTACTGGGCTGATGTAGATACGCGCGGCACGGGAACTGTAGCAGTGCGAACAGACATTCCCAACCAACTTATTGTCACCTGGGACAAAGTAGGATATTACTCGCAGCACACGGACAAATTAGCTTCTTTTCAGTTAGTGTTGCGCGGTTCCGATTACCCAGTTCCACCTAATGAAGGCAACGTCGGATTTTTTTACAAAGATGTGCAGTGGGAAACAGGCGATGCTAGCAATGGAAGGGGTGGATTTGGCGGCATACAAGCAGGAGTTGGCTTTAGCGATGGATTATCAACTGTTAATCCCGGTGAAATTTCGCTGCCTTTTTCTCAGCAGGCAGGTATAAGTGAATACGTAGGCAACAAGCATTTCTGGTTTAATTATCCCGAAACTGCCACTTGTAGTGCTGCTAGTGGTGGCGGTGGCTGTGCTCCAGCTCTCGCTAGGAGGATTGTAAGCGAGCCTATGCTAATGTCTAGCATCGCTGGTAGCAACGCGCTATCAGTCAAAAATACGTCAGGTAAAAACGCCGAGGATGACGCACTCTCGGCAGAAGCTGTTCCCGAACCAACCACCGGGTTAGGAACTTTATTAGCCCTAGTCGTATTGCCTGTAATTAAAAGACTCAAAAATCGGAAAACCAAAGAGTAATGAAAACCCTCTACACCCTGCTATATGCCCTCAGCATAATTCTCATCAACCCTTGGGGAAGCAGCCGGGGAAGCATCTGGACTTCCCCCAAAGTGTTCGTTATTTGGCTAATAGTAGGAGTCAATCTCGCTCTATTGTGGGAACAAAGAAAAGCTCTAACTATTTCCCGACAATGGAAAATTTCCCTAATACTGTGGACAATATTTCTCTCAATCGGAGCTATCTCCACTCTACAAAGTCCTTTTCCCTTAACGTCTTTTTTCGGTCAAGACCAAATGGGAGATGGCTGGCTGTACTGGCTGTTAATCGCCGCCTTCACCCTCAGCAACAGCTTGCTCTTAACCGTACACCCGCAACTCATTAATTCCCAATTCCAAGGATTGCTAATTGGTGGCATCATTCTTTCTCTGAGTATCTTCCCCCAAATCATCGACTGGCGGATCGACTATACCGCTACAATGGGGAAAATTATCAGAGCTGATGTTAATGCCAGTAGCATATTTCAAGGACAGCAACCTATCGGATTGTACTCCCATCGCGGCCACGCAGCTATAGTTTTAGCATTAATAGTAATTAGTGCTATTGTGAGTTGGTTTTCGAGATTTACCACAACTAAATTAATGGTAATTACTTTGGCTTTAACTGTTCCCGCACTGCTGCTAACTTCTACTCGAAGTGCTATTTTAGCTTTGATGGTTGCGAGTGTCTATTTGCTCAGAGGCAAATATTACAAAATTCTTGTAGGAATTATTCCGATCGCCATAATCGCCATTGCCCTCATGACTGTCACCAGGCCGCTGGATTGGAGCAAACCGACCATCGCCCAAATCATGTCCAGCCGATCGCCCATGTGGACGCTCTCAGCCCGCGGCATCAAAAAACGCCCGCTACTTGGATGGGGATTTAACGGTTTGGGCATTGCCTATCCCTACATCCGAAATCCTCAACTAACTCCGATAGTTGTAAACTTAGACGAGTTTACTTACGACTATATTAACATAAAAGGTGAAATCAGCACCCTTGAAATTCTTACTTACAAAGCTCACAATTGGATTCTGGATACTACTTTGTCAGTTGGCATTTTAGGGCTGATTGCTGGGATTGCATTTTGGGGATATTATGTCTGTTTAGCGGTGAATTCGTCTGTGCGCGGTATTGAAGCGGTTGCTATTGCTTATCTGATTTTTACTTTGACTTGGTTCGACTGCGCTCAATACGCACATATTGCTTGGTGGACAATGAGTCTCGCCGCAGTTAAATCTGCTTCTGTTACTCGTTTCCGGGTAAAGTATGGGCAATTACCAATGACCAATTAGCAATTACCCATTACCAAATCCTACATTTCCTGCATCAACCGCAAATAATTTTGCCGCATCTGCGTCATATTTTCCATCATTCTATTAGCCATATCTTTCTCAACATCGCTCATTTGCTGCCAAAATAAAGCCGATCGCCTGGCCATGATAGCTTCTTCCCAAAGCATCTCTAAAAGTTGCGCCGCCATCGGATTTTCAGCATCTATAATCCCGCACAATTGCTCAAAAGCTCGGTTAGCTTCGGCGTGACTCCCAACATCCTGAGCGAGTGTCAGGCATTTTTTGAGTTGTACGATCGGGTTTTCAGAAGAGTAAGCCATAATTTCACTAAGTTTAAGCTACCAAATTTACACTGACATCTTTGAGATTACTAGAGTTGCGACACGGCCGCACAGTTCCCCAAATACCACCGCCAAGGCAAATCAATCCCTTTAGTAATCCCGATCCGCGTAGTTTGCACAAAATTTATTGTACCCTCCTCCACGGCTTGCTGAAACTCTTCGCTCCGGTGTTCCAACCGCAGCGCTTGGCCGGAATCCAAGGGTAAACCGCTAAAAGTTCGATCGATCTCCAGCACCTTACACAGCTTCCCAGGCCCGGCGGCGAGGCGCAACTGCTTTTTTTCGGGAATTGCCGCAAACTTGACAGGAGGCGCATCTAGCTGCAAAGCTCGAATCAGCACAGCGCTACCAACTCCCTCCGCATCCGTCACCACGTTAAAACAGTGATACATCCCGTAAATTAAGTAAACGTAGCCGATACCCGCACGCCCGAACATCGCCTGATTGCGAGCAGTCTGCTGTCGGTAAGCGTGACAAGCGGGATCTCCCGGGGCGTAAGCTTCGGTTTCCACAATCATTCCCCGAATCGTCTCGCCATCAGGAAACTGGCGCACCAGAGTACACCCCAACAAATCAGGCGCTACGCTGGTAGATGGCCGCGCCAGCCAAAAAGATTCTACAATCTGAGTATTTGCACTCATCAAACAGGAGACAGTAAATTATGGACGTTAAGTTAGTTTTAGCAGTCTTGACAGCAGTTTTCACCGTGTGCTGTTTGTTCTTCGGCACAAAAAATGGATTCTACGACAGCGACAAGTATCACGGTAACGGTTCTGCTCATTAATTTTAGCTGGTAATTAGTTGCTTAAAAAAACCCCGCCGCCTGAATAACAAGCGGCGGTTTTTTATTTTAACTGAACCAAGGTTAAAAATAAAAAATTTAGGTTCGTAGTGAGCACGAAGAGTCCTTCTTAAACCCGCTCTGCTTAAAAATAAAAAATTTAGGTTCGTAGTGAGGACGAAGAGTCCTTCTTAAACCCTATACAGAGGACTAAAGTCCTCACTACAAACTGATTGCTATATTTGCTGGAATTAAAGGTGAATGTTGCCATCGGGCATTTTAGTTTCCTGCATTGTAGCATTCTCGAAATCCGCGCATCCCGGAAGATTGAAACGCATTGTGGCTCCTCGGTCTGTTGATTTCATGTTAAAACCAACTACTGCATTTTCTGGGTTATTCTTTTCGGGTACGGCACTTACCTTGAAATCCATATTTGCTGCTTGACCGTTAGTATCAACATTGAAACTTATGCCGCTACAGCCCAAATCAGAACCTGTCAGGTTGGCTTTATTCAAGTTGGCATTTTTTAGGTTGGCATTCGCCAGTTTTGCTCCTGATAAGTTAGCACCTTCTAGGTTTGCTCCCTGCAAGTTAAATCCTTGTAAGTCCATTCCCTTCAAGTTGACATTGCTGAGATTGCATTCGGGACACTGTTTGGTCTCCAGCAATTGCTTGACTTGGTTTTGCTGGTTAAAATCAGGTATGTATTTGGTTGCAGCCAATAAAAGGGCGATCGACAATCCAGCAGTAATTATATTTGGGATTTTCATAAAAATTCTCAAAAGCCACCGTGGCTTTCTATTTCGGTTAATTATTAATACAGCAGCGCGATCGGCTTCTCCTGAATTTCCACAACAAAATTGTCTGTACTTCAGATAAGTGGGTGCGCACAATTAAATCCCGCCTTCTCTCCCTCACCTGTGCCGCTTTTGGTTTTGGACTCGCCCGTCCGCCTGCTTCACTTCGCTTTGCACCGCCCACCAACAAACAAACTTTTTTTACCGAAAAATTGGGTCTAAAGCCCCGTCCTTCTAGGACGGCTTTATATTATTCTACTATATTTATTTTCTGTAATTATATTTATCCGCTACAATGCCAGATAAATATGTTATACTTAGAGCATGATAGTAAGAGAAGCCAAGCTAAAAAACGGAACAAAAGAGCAATACTTAGCCCTTGATGAGGCTATCAGAACAGCGCAGTTTATTAGGAATAAAGCTGTACGGTTTTGGATGGATAATCAAGGGGTTAGTAAAGCTGTTTTGTATAGCCTATGTAAGGACTTAGCTAAAGAGTTTATTTTTGCAAAAAAGTTAAACTCTGCTGCTAGACAAGCTAGTGCCCAACGGGCTTGGGCTGCTATCTCTAGCTTTTATTCCCGATGCAGAAAAGGCGCAGGAAAGAAAGGCTATCCAAAGTTTAAAAAACATTGTCGCTCTGTTGAGTATAAAGTTTCAGGATGGAAGTTGTCAGAAGATTGTAAATCAATTACTTTCACTGATGGTTTTGAGGCGGGAACATTTTCTATCTTTTGCAACAATCAAACTCATGAAGACTTACACAGATTAAAGATTAATCGGGTGCGAGTAGTTAGAAGGGCTGATGGTTATTATGCCCAGTTTTGCTTTGATGCTGACCGCAAAGAAACAGGTAAATATACAGGAAATGTTGTCGGGTTAGATTTGGGATTAAAGTTTTTCACCAAAGACCAGAACGACAATGCTGTAATATATCCTCAATTCCTGCGTTCGTCAGAGAAGCGATTGAAGAAAGCCCAACGCCGACTAAGTAAGAAATTCGTGAAGGGTGCTAAACCTCAATCAAAGAACTATCACAAGCAAAGGAAAAGACTGGGTAGAATCCATCTAAAAATTCAGAGACAGCGTAAAGACTGGGTAATTAAGCAAGCGGGAGTGCGTAGTCCACTCTAACGATGTGGTTGTCTATGAAGATTTGAAGATTGCCAATATGGTAAAAAATCATTGCTTGGCTAAGTCAATCTCCGATGCTAGTTGGTATCAATTCACTCAATGGCTGGACTACTACGGCAAGATTTGGAATAAAGCAGTTGTGGCGGTATCGCCTAACTACACTTCGCAAGATTGCTCTAATTGTGGTCACAGAGCTAAGAAAGCACTCAGCACCAGAACACACTCATGTCCTAATTGCAAAATTGAACTGTGCCGTGATACTAATGCGGCTCTCAATATTTTGCAGAAAGGCATGAATCTACTGGGTACTGAGTGGC
>NZ_JAUBOJ010000051.1:0-27181 GCF_036700185.1 Microcoleus sp. BM001215392
AGCCCGCACGTTCAACCCCTTGGTAAGGGGGGGAGGTAAGAGAAGGTTGAGATAATTCTTCTTCCCCGGAATGTAGGGGCGGTGCTCCTGTGCCCGCCTTGGGAATCTCCGCCATAAAGCCCAGTCGGCCGACTAATTGACCTGCACGAATTTGGAATAATTGAATGCAGGCGTGTTGGGTGTCTGCTGCCAGGGCGATCGCATCTCTGGAAACAGTATCATTAGGTAAAGACACTTTTTGACCAGCACTCAAAGACTGCAAACCCTTAATTTGATCGCGAATCCTGGCCGCAGTTTCAAAGTTCAAATCTTCGGCGGCTTGTTCCATTTGCGGTTCCAGAATATCCAGCAATTCCTGAGTCCTTCCCTGGAAAATCATCGCCACTTTTTGAATGATTTTTCGGTATTCCTCCGGCGAAGTTAGCCCTTGACAAACGCCGACGCAACGCCCGATGTCGTAGTTCAGACAGGGACGGTCTTTAAACAGCGGTTGAGGGCGCTGTCGCAAGGGAAAAATCCGCTTAATTAAATGCAGCGTACTCCGCAGCGCGCCTGTATCGACGTAGGGCCCGTAGTAGCGGTCTTTGGCACTACCCGCGCGGCGTTTGCGGGTGATGAAGATGCGCGGGTATTCCTCCGACCAAGTTATGCACAAATAAGGATATTTTTTATCATCTTTTAGGAGGACATTAAAGTAAGGTTGGTGCTGTTTTACCAGATTTGCTTCTAATGCTAAAGCTTCGGCTTCTGTGTCGGTGGCGATGAATTCGATTTCGCGCACTTGCTGTACCATCATCGCGATGCGGGGACTGAGGTTTTGGCTTTCGCGGAAGTAGGAACGGACGCGGTTTCGGAGTTTTTTGGATTTGCCGATGTACAGGATGCGATCGCTCTCGTCTCGCATTAAGTATACACCGGGAACTGCCGGAATTTCTTTGAGGCGGCTTTCTAGGCGTTCTGCATCTTTAATTAGTGGCAGCGTTTTTGTGGACGGCATATAAATTTGAGATTTTATGACTTATATCTACTATTGTAACGCTGTTATCCAAGTCAAGGGAATCAATCACAAATCAAAACCGCAGATTTATTATCATCTACCTTATCCAACGGATATTTATCCTTAATAAATTCTTGCAGCAAATCAAAAAAAGTATCAAAAGCCTGACTTTCATCTGTTGAATAAAACAGAATAACTTTAGCCCAAGAAGCGGAGGTCTTAACAGCAAATCTTTTTTGCAGCCAAGGCTGAAATTCTGCAAATTCTTCCTCTTGTTCTGTGACGGGGGTTGCCAGCAAATCGCGGGCGTGTTGATAGCCGCACAAAAACATAAATAGGTTGCTGATTGAACGGGAACCGATGTACATTGCAGGTTTCTTTTGAATGCGATCGAGTAATTCGTAAAATGTAGTTATTATTTATTCCTTCTCTTGTGACAATATACAATTAAAAGCTGTCAATTTCTTCGATAATAAACTGACCCCTCGGACAGTCAAAGTCTTTTATCCATTCTTCTCTAGTCAGTCCGGTAGTTGACAAATTATCAAATACTTTGCTGCGAACCTCAATTCCGTAGTGTGTGCCATTCTGAGTAATCGGTGTTCTACTTTCTTCCCATCGTTGACTGACAATAAAATATCCCCGTCCTACCAACTTTAGCTGAAGATGAATCCCATTAATGCCATTCGCTTTTAACCAATTTTTAATAGCTTCAGCACATTCGGCGCACTGCAATAGCTTAAAATTTCTTACGATCGCTCCTATTTGTTGATAAATTTATTCGTCCGAAAATTGTGAATTGCTTGGCATTAGATGATGTCTCTACTTCACAATATCTGAGATAGAAACTTGCGCGTGCGTTCTTCCTTCGGGTTCTGAAAGAATTCTTCCGGCTTCGCTTCTTCCACTAAAACGCCGCCGTCCATCAATACAATGCGATCGGCAACTTCGCGCGCAAATCCAACTTCGTGAGTCACTACTACCATTGTAATTCCTGTTTGAGCCAAATTGCGCATGACATCTAAAACTTCTCGCACCATTTCCGGGTCTAATGCTGATGTCGGTTCGTCAAATAGCATGATTTTCGGCTGCATTGCTAGGGAACGTGCGATCGCAACTCGCTGCTGCTGTCCGCCCGATAATTGTCCGGGATATTTTTGGGCTTGAGACAAAATCCCGACTCTTTCTAATAGTTGCATCGCCACTTCTTCGGCTTTTTTCTTGGGCCAGCGGCGCACCCATACGGGGGCTAGCATGACGTTTTGGAGGACTGAGAGGTGGGGAAATAGGTTGAATTGCTGAAATACCATTCCTACTTCCTGGCGAATTTTTTCGATGTTGCGCAAGTCGTGGGAAAGTTCGATTCCGTCGATCGTGATTTTGCCTTGCTGATATGCCTCTAAAGCGTTGAAAGTGCGAATAAACGTGGATTTTCCCGAGCCTGATGGGCCCATCACGACGACCACTTCACCCCGGTTGACGTTCATGCTGACGCCTCGCAGTACGTGAAATTGTCCGTACCATTTGTGGACGTTTTCTGCGACGATTACTGTTTCTGGGCTGGTGGATTGAGTTTCCATGATTTTTGATTTTTTAACCGCTGATGTTAGCAGATGAACGGGGATGAACGCGGATAAATATTTATCTTTGATTTACTTCTAGAGTCTGTTCTATTTTGCGACTGGCTAGTGACATTGAGTAGCAAAATACCCAATAAATGAGGCCGACAAATATGTAGACTTCGGCGTATCTGCCTATATACGATGGATTTGCTAAAACGGCGCGGGATATGCCGATTAATTCTAACATTCCGAATAGGGAGAGCAGGGATGTATCCATGAATAATCCGATGAATTGACCGCCGATCGCCGGAATGACTGTTCGCAGTGCTTGAGGTAGTACAATCAGAATGGTCAGTAAGGGTGTGTTTAGCCCGATCGACCTGGCTGCTTCTATTTGTCCCCTCGGTACGGCCTGCAAGCCGCCGCGCACGTTTTCTGCCAAGTAAGCCGCACTAAATAATGTTAATCCGGCGATCGCCCGAATCACTCTATCTAATTTGGGATATTCGGGCGGTAAGAATAATTGCAGCATCACTTGACCTAAAAACAAGATGCCAATTAATGGCAAGCCGCGCACAATTTCAATGTACAATGTTGAAAGCAGTTTGACGACTGGTAAAGAACTTTGTCTCCCAAGGGCGAGCAATACTCCCAAGGGAAAGGACAGCACAATACTAATAATTGCTAAAAATAGCGTCAGCACTAAACCGCCCCAATCATTTGTCGAGACTTCTCTCAAACCCAATCCGCCTTTAATCAACCACAGAATTACTGGGAAGGAAAGAGCCCAAATTCCGGGTATCCAGCCCATGATTTTTGGGTTGATTTGTCTGGCGGCGACATACCCCGCAGCGGCTGCGATGATAATTCCTAAGAGATAGAGGCGAGATGTAAGGTCGATCGGCGAAATCACCGCACCGACAACCGCAGCACCGAGTAAAATCAGTGTAGGCTGATTCCAAAGACGTTCTTCTCGTTGAACGTTTCCCCACGTTAAACCGCCCAATAACGCAATTATTCCCGCGACTATCCACAGCCGCCAGTAGGATTCGCTGGGAAATTGACCTGCAAAAAATAGCGGCAAGTTGGCCTCTAATACGCGCCATTTAGCTTTTGTTGTGGCCCAAACGATAATTCCTTTAACAGTTTGGAAGGCGACAATTAAGCAAACTACTGTCAGAATGCTGTTGTACCAGGTACTAAATAAGTTTTTGCGCGCCCAATTCCAAGGGGTGGGCGATTCGGTGGCTGGGGGCGGCAGTACGGGGGTTGTTTCCATAAATTGTTAGTTGTTAGATTTTAGATTGCTTGCTGAATTGCACTTGCTAATATTCCTAATATTTTCTTGACATCTGTTAGGTAATATTCTGTCAAGTCAATTTCGATTACTTGTTCTTTGAGTCTTAAGAATCTCCAGGTTTGGCCGCTAGTAACAGCCCCATAATTTATTGTTGCATTTGGGTTGCCTTCACGTTCGTTAAATATTCTAGCTGCCAACATTTCGGCTACACACGGCCCCAAGCTTGCATTAATATCTTCGTTTTGTGCTTCTACGATCGCAATTACTGGTTCGGTAAGCATTAATAAGTATGAAGAACGACTAATCAAAAAGTCGCAATTTCCAGCTAATCCTTTTTCGGCATCAACTGTAAAATCTATTCCACAAAAAAGACCAATTTGATGGTTAAACAGTTTTCTAAGTTCGATTAAAATCGGTGCGGTTATCATGGACGATCTAGACTTGTCAGTATTGCTGCCTAAGGCAATGACTGCGTTCTCTTTGAGAATTTCTACAAGTAAGGGACTTGGTTCTAATTCTGGCACAGGAGAGAACATATTGATGCGATCGCTAATCGTCAAACCGAATTCTTTTGTTACTGTTTTTAAGTTAAAATCTCTGTAAGTCATTTCAACTTTAGTTCCAGATTATAATAAACTTAACTTTTGACTTCGCTATCCACTGTCAACTGTCAACTGTCAACTGTCAACTGTCAACTGTCAACTGTCAACTGTCAACTGTTATTTATCTTTCCTTGAGTTGTACTGTACTATTGTACCAATTCATGAACAGAGAAACTATCAAGCTAATGGTAAGATATGTTGCCATGATAATTATCATTGTTTCGATCGCCCTTCCGGTCTGATTCAGCGTCGGAGAACCCACCACAAAGTAAACGTCGGGATAAGCAACCGCCACGGCTAAACTCGAATTTTTTGCTAAATTCAGATACTGACTGGTTAACGGGGGCACAATCACCCGCAAAGCTTGCGGCAAAATTACCATCCGCATCAGGGTTCCAGATTTCAGTCCCAAAGATTTTCCGGCTTCCCACTGGCCTCGCGATACTGATTGAATTCCGGCGCGGACAATTTCGGCAATGTAACTGCCAGTATACAAGCTGAGTCCTGTCACGAGGGCCGCAAATTCTGGAGTTAGTTTTAATCCTCCTTCGAGTTGCAATTCTGGTGTCAGGCGGGGGAAATCGAGACGGAAAGGCAGATTTTTGGTGATAATCAAAGCTAAAATTGCACTGAGGACGATCGCACCGGCCGCCCAAAACAACTGTCTTCCCGGCTTCGCTTCTTCCACCATCACCCGCGCCCGCCACATCCACAGCCCCACAGCCGCCAAAACTCCCACCGTTAGCAAAATCAACCAAATTTCCCAACCAGGTAAAGCATAGGGCCAAGGTAGAGCAATACCGCGATTTGTCCAGTAAATCGGCCCGCGCATCTGTTGATTGTCTTCGAGTTTGGGTAGGGAAATAAACACTGCAAAATACCAGAAAAATAATTGCAGCAATAACGGCGTATTCCTCAAAATCTCCACATACAAACCAGCCAAACTCCGCAGCAGCCAATTGTCGGAAAGGCGCGCAATTCCTACAGTCAAACCTGCAATTGTTGCGAAAACAATCCCCAAACCCATTACTCGCAGCGAGTTGAGCAATCCGACCAAATAAGCTTGTCTGTAAGTATTTTCAGGACTGTAGGGAATCACGCTTTCGCCGATGTCGAAGGATGCTTGGGAATTGAGAAAGTCAAATCCAAATGCAATCCCCAGTTGTGCGTAATTGGCGCTGAGGTTGTCCCAAAAAATCGCGATGACTGTGATTACTAAAATTAGGGCGATCGCCTGTCCGGCTATTTTCCAGAAGCGATCGTCCCTGAGCAGTTTAATCATTGTTATTAGTTATTGGTTATTAGTTATTAGTTTTGTAGGGTGAAGGATCAGCACTTTACCTGTCGGGTAAGGGCGTAGTCTAAAATATCTTGTAGGGTGCGCATTGCGCACCTTACGACTAACTGACTGTTAACAGTTAACACTCAACAGTCAACCAAATTTAACGGAACGGCGGCGAGTAAAGCAAACCGCCATCTTTCCAGAGTTTGTTTTGACCTCGGTCTAACTTAAGTGTACTTTTCGGGCCGAGGTTGCGATCGTACATTTCCCCGTAATTCCCGACTTTCTTCACAATGCTGACGGCGTAGTTGTTCGGGAGTCCGAAACCTTTACCTAAATCTCCTTCTTTTCCTAGCAAACGTTTGACGTTCGGGTCTGTAGTGCTGGCCACAGTTTGGTCTACGTTTCCTGAATTAATTCCCAAATCTTCAGCTTCAATTGCTGCAAAAATAATCCATCTCACCGCATCCGCCCATTTAGGATCGCCACTTTTGACTGCTGGGGCTAACGGTTCCTTTGACATCACGATCGGCAAAACAACGTTATTGTCTGGAGTCGGTAGTGTTGTGCGCTTCGAGACTAGCTGCGATCGATCGGCAGTAACACCTTGACAGCGACCTTCTTGATACGTAGCAAAGGTAGCATTCACATCTTCAAACACGACAGGAGTGTATTTAACTCCTAATTTTCGCATTTGGTCGGACAAATTTTGTTCGGTGCTCGTACCTGTCTGCACGCAGATCGATTTGCCCGCAAAATCTTTTAAACTTGTGATGCCGCTGTCTTTTTTGACCATGATGCTTTGAGAGTCATAAAATATCACTGGGGCAAATTCCAGTCCCGTAGTGCTGTCGCGGCTCGCGGTGTATGTGGTATTGCGGCTGAGAATGTCGATTTCTCCAGCCTGCAAAACTGTAAATCTATCTTTGGCGTTGAGCTTTCGGTACTCAACTTTTTCGGGATCGTCAAATATTGCCGCCGCAATCGCCCTGCACACATCCACATCGAGTCCCGAATATTTGCCTTTTTCGTCTACAAAGCTAAAACCCGGCAATTCGCCACTGACCCCGCAAATCAGTTTGCCGCGGCTGACAATTGTATCTATGCGGCTCGGGCCTTGTTGCGATTTGCCTTCAGCAGTTGTTGCTGGTGTTTGTCCGACTTGTGCCGATCGATCCCGACAAGACGCCAGCGGTGCCACAAGCAACACACTTGCCAACAACAGAAATCCCCATTTACGCATACATTTTAGTAGAACGCTTTCTCGACGATCCTAGCTTGTAGTTGTCGAGAACTGTTGGGATTGGCAATCTAGAACATCCTGCGGCTTCAAATTAACTATGCTTAACCCGGTGCTGCACCCTGACAAGTGTACCGGTTCACCGCCGATGATTTTTTGCCCGTGACGAGCGATCGACTTGAACTGCGATCTCGATCGTTCAATTTTCATTTAACCGATTCAAAACCGTTCTGGTGCTAAGCGCTGCTCCGCTAAATCCCGGATTAGCGACAGCCGAGATTCAATGTACTCGTTCAACACATCTGTTTCGTTGCCATTGAGCGCAGAGTTCGTCTTCAACTGTTTCAGCAGCCACTGTACCAGGGTGGCATCGTCCAAATTGACTAACAGAGTCGCTTGGGTAGTCTCAATTAATGACCAGAGTTGGCGTAACATGACTGGAGTCATAAAACCTCATTGAGCGTAAATACGCACTTAGTGGGCTGGCTGGGCGATCGGTTGGTTTTCGTCTTTCTAGCCGATAGACGAAAAACACCCTAAGAGTCATCGGCTTAATGATTATTTTATATTTGACCACAATAACTTAATATAGTAGTGTCAAAAGCTACAACACACAAGATGTTATAAGAGTTGCCAATCTCTTCACATAGGGATAAATATATTGATAAAAAATTAAGAATCTTTACATAGCGGGCGATCGTGTGGTTGCGAGTGCAGCGCCCTGCTTGGGCTGGACTCGCGATCGGAAAGTCCGGCGCAAAACTTAAATTTCAATGCAGAAGATGCGATCGCTGACTCACCACCAACTTTTTAACCCCCGCCAGAATGATTTCTAGCTCAGCAATAATTTTTGTGGCGCCCTCCAAATCGTTTGATTCGGCGAGGATTTGAAGCTGAGCAGCCAGATCGGGCATTAACCGCACCGCCGCCGTAGCGCTGACACCTTTAATTTGATGCGCGCGACAGGCCAGTGTCTGAGCATCTCCAGAGGCGATCGCCCCCTTAGCAGCTTCTAAATAACTAGCAGTATCCACCACAAAAGCTTGCAGTATTTCGCGCTCAAAGTCTAAATCAGCGCCCGCAATGGAGCGCAAACGCGCCCTATCGACTACTGATTCTAGATCCTCGGCAGAGTTTTGGACTTCCTCGCCCTTAAACTTGGGAATTTTAATTTTTAACTGTACCGACCAATTTTCAAGTACAGATTTTAACTTTTCGATCGAAATAGGCTTGCTAATATAATCGTCCATTCCCGCTTCCAGACACTTTTCCCGATCGCCCTTCAAAGCATTCGCCGTCATCGCAATCACCACCGTCTTGCGATCCGGCTCCATTTTGCCAGCAGCAGCACCTGCCGCCTCCATGCGTCGCAATTCCCGCGTCGCTTCGTAACCGTCCAAAACCGGCATCTGACAGTCCATCAACACAATGTCATACTTTTTGAGGGCAAGCATAGATAGCGCCTCTGCGCCGTTATTCGCCACATCCGCCGCACATCCCAAAACTTTGAGTTGATTTAGACCAACTTTTTGATTGATCGGAGTATCTTCAACTAACAAAATCTTTAAGCTGGCTAACTCCCTGTTGTCCATAGCTGAGCCTTGATTTGGCGTTGGATTTGCGATCGGGCGATCGACTGCCGCGCTGGGGGCGATCGCATTTACCAAGCAATCAAACAGTCGGTGAGCCTTAACAGGCTTAGTTAAATAGCCGCTAAAACCAATATCTACCAAACGTTTCGCCTCAGATATCTGAGTCATGGAAGTCAGCACCACCCAATGCGTCTGCTGCATAGCCGACTCAGCAATCATCAAACGTTCCAAACTTCCGGCCACCATTTCCGGTAACTGAATATCAACCAAAACGATATCGTAAGGGGACTTAACGCTGACAGCTTTGTACAAAGAGGCGATCGCCATCCAACCGTTCTCAACCTCCTCAACTTCCATCCCCCATACAACAGCCATTCTCAGCAGCACTTTTCGCACTGTCGGCTTATCGCTAGCAACCAACATTTTTCGCCCCGCCAGCACCGTTTGTAAATTCACTTCGCAGGCTGTCCCTGCCGCCTTTAAATTTTCTTTAATTGCCGGCACAGTAAACCAAAAAGTCGAGCCTTTCCCTGGGATACTTTCCACACCAATTTCACCCCCTAGCAGCTCTACTAACTGCTTAGAAATAGCCAAACCCAGACCTGTACCTCCGTACTTTCTAGTAGTAGAAGCATCAACTTGAGTAAAAGATTGAAACAGTTTATTTTGGTCTTCTGGTGTTATTCCAATTCCTGTATCTGTAACTTTAAACAGCAGGAACAGCGAGCGATTTTTGCCAAGTCTTAACGGTTGGATGTCCTCTAATTTTTTGCGATCTTCGGTGCCTATAATTCTCTCAGGAATCCGACCAGTCGAAACCTCAATTACCACTTCTCCTGCTTCTGTAAACTTAATCGCATTATTAATTAAGTTAGTAAGAATTTGCCTCAAGCGGGCTGCATCACCTCTAATTTGCAGCGGCACCTCATTCTCAATCAGTGCTACCAATTCTATACCTTTTTTTTGTGCGGGAGTTGCCAACAAATCCAGCACTTCATCCAGACAAATACCGAGGTCAAATTCGATCATTTCTAAGCGCATTTCTCCTGCTTCGAGTTTGGAGAGGTCAAGAATATCGTTAATGATGGACAGCAAATTTTGACCGCTGAGTTTGAGTGTCTGCACAAAGTCTAGCTGTTCCTCAGTCAGATTTGTTTTTAGCAGCAAATCAGTCATCCCCATCACTCCATTCATCGGAGTGCGGATTTCGTGACTCATATTTGCTAAAAATAGCGACTTCATTCGAGACGCTTCTAGGGCGACTTCTCTGGCTTGCTGCGCTTGTTCAAACAAAGTAGATTGCTGAATGGCGATCGCCAACTGCACGCTCAACCTTCCCAGCAAATCCACCTCAGAATCAGTCCAAGCCCGCGGGCCGCTGCACTGGTGGGCAACCAGCAACCCCCACAACCGATTTTGATTTGTTGCCAAAGTCCCCATCTGCGACTTAATTAGAAGATTTTCCGGCGCATTTTCTGAGTTCGACTCCTGACTTTCATCGCCGATAAAAATTGGTACAACTAAATTTGCCTTTACCTGCAAACTCGCCAGTAAATCTCGATGTATGTCGCTCAAACTAGCCGTATCAATATCTTCAATTGCTTGAATCTTCCCAGCGCGGTACATCGATGTATAACTTTCCCCAAAAGATTTTTCCTGAAGTTTTCTCCCCAGCATCGGTATCCAAGCCTCGCCTACAGATTCCACAACCACAATCCCTGTATCATCGGAATCAAAACTATAAATTACCGTGCGATCGGTTGCCAGCAACTCCCGCACTTCTTGTACAGCCGTGCTCAGAGTTTGAGTAAGGTTGAGAGACTGTCGCACTCGCTGGGCGATCGCCGAAACCAGCCGTTCCCGTTCTGCTTGTTCCCGCAGCATTTTCTCAGCTTGCTTGCGTTCTGTGACATCGCGAATTACCGCGGCAAAGCACAGAGGCTCATTGCTTTGAGGGTGTTTGACCATAAAAGCATTCATCACCACATCAATTGATTTGCCGCTGCGCAAGTGCTGCATTTTACCTTCTCCCTGCCACTGACCCTGACTGATAATTATTGGCAGAATTTTTTGACTAAATTCCTGTTTAAAACTTTGACCTATATAATCCCATATCTCGGTATGAAGCACTTGCGAAACAGTCTCTAATCCCACCAACTTTCGTCCTGCTTCGTTGACAAACAGCGTTTGACCTTCGAGAGTAGCCATACCGATAAAATCGCTGCTGTTTTCAATCAAAGACACAAATTTTTGCCGCTCTTCTTCTCCTTTTTTGCGTTCGGTAATATCGCGCTTGACGCAGACGTGACAAATTATATCCCCGCTGTTATTGATTACAGAATATGCAGCCACGTCGATCGCTAGCGTGCGACCTTTTTTAGTAAAGTTAGTAATTTCGCCCCGAAAAGTTCGAGTTTTCGCTAAGCTTTTGGCAATTGCCGAAAAGCGCTCCCCCGCCACCAGAGGCGGCGCTTCTGCTTCTAATTCCGCGTCGGTGTATTCTAGCAGCGATTGATGGGCGCGATTTTGTTCGAGAAAAAACCCATCAGCATCGATAATCACCATCGCATCGTTGGAGTTGAGAAATATTTCTCGGTAAAGTTTGAGTTTTTCCTCAGCTTGCTTGCGATCGGTGATGTCCCTTTTGACGCTGACGTAACAAACCACATCCCCAGCATCATGAAGAACTGCAAAAGCCGACAGTTCTACCTCAACTGTTCCCCTTTCCAAAGCCTTAACACAGGTCATTTCGCCTCGGTAACTCCCTGTGGAGACCAAGCTTTGCAGCACCGACGCAAATGTCTGCTCTCCCATGTGAGCAGCAGGGGTTTTTCCCCACAATTTCGAGGGACTGTAACCTAGCAAAGCCGTGTGAGCTTGATTGGTTTCCAAGTAATAGCCTTGCGGGTCTAAAATGGCGATCGCATCATTGGACTTTAAAAATATTTCTTGATAAAGTTGCAGTTTTAACTCTGCTTGTTTCCGGGCGCTAATATCCGTGAACAAGCCATAATAAACTACTTCCCCCGAGCCTTGCATTTCCGGCTGCGCATCTCCTTGAATCCATTTTAGTTTTCCCGAAGGAGTAACGATTCTACCTTCCCACCGCCAAGGCTGCAAATTTTCAGCAGCCAGCCTCACCGAGTTACGGAAATTATCTCGATCTTCGGGATAAATCATGTCAACAATTACATGAATATCCTGTTGAGCCACCTCCGGTTCTATTTCATACAATTCTCGACAGCCCGCGCTGACAAACGAAAAGACCATCGAGCCGTCTGGATGCAAGTCAACTTGATATACCGTACCCGGTACGCTAGCAGTAATTTTTTGCAGTTTAGCTTGGGTTTGATTCCGGGCTTCATCTGCGGCCGAGTATTCTGCAATTTCCCGAGAAATACCCAAAACCGCAAATATATTGCCCTCCCCATCGCGCAGCGGCAGTTTTTGCGTGTCAAAAACGTGCTGTTTACCGTTTTCAAATGCTATCGCCTGGTGGGGATTGCGAACCATCTCCCCGGCGAGTACAGCTCGATCTTCCTCGCGGATGCCCCTAACAAAGCCGTGGCTATCCCCAAATACTGTTGCTGCTGAAAATCCCAATTCAATGTCATCTTTGCCGATAATTTCCCCGACATTTTTTCCTAAATATGCAGCAAAACTTTGATTGACAAAAATATATCTAAAATTTCGATCTTTCGCAAAAACTCTGTCCGGCGCACCCTCTATCAAAGCCCGCAACAATAGCTCTTGGCTTGCCGAATCTAAAGCAAAATTATTTTCAGGATTACCCTTGACATCCGCCTGCTGAAATGTTAAATCATTTAACGATTTAGCACATATTTGAGCAACAGTGTGGAGCAAACAAAGGTGTTCAAAATTAAAAGCATTTGCCTGCTCTGCACCGATGAAAAACACTCCCAACAAGTCTTCACTTTCATCCTGGTTAACGGGTGCCACCAACACCGAATTAAACTGAGCAATTGGTGGGGTGGCAAGGTTGTGCGCCCAGTCCCGATCGCCGGCGAGCCATTGCAGGCGAGCAGCTTGCAAGCAGGCTTCAATTTCAGAGTTTGGCGGTGCAGTTAACGGCTGTAAGTGTTTGAGGTATATTCTACCGTCCGGTAACGTCAAAAGTGCGATCGTCTCAGCAGGAATCAGGCGCCCGATGTGTTCGATACACGCAGACAAAATTGCCTCAGCGTCAGCGGCAAGTTGTACTTTTGCAGTCAGTTCGTTGAGAACTTGCAGTTCCAAGGTACGCTGGCGGACTTTTGCTTTGAGGCTGGCGGCTAGGATTTGCATAGTGCTCACCACACTGGTTTGCTTATATTATAATTATTCATTTTCAAACTTTTTTAAACAATCATCTTAAAATACATCGGGCGAAAAGACAACTTTTTTATATTTATATTACCTTCGGTTGGTAAAAAATAGTAGTGCGATCGGGAGCGAAGCGACACCGCAAGGCACCTGCTTCGCTCCCGCAGCGAGGTTTAAAGGCGAAATTATCCCATTAAAATCACGTTATCGATCACGTGGATGACGCCGTTGTCAGCTTCGATATCAGCCGCGACAACAGTAGCATTTTTCACCTCAAAACCGTCAGAACAATCAATTTTAATCGGCGAACCTTCCAAGGAAGTAACAAAACCAAGTTTTGCCAAATCAGCCTTCATAAACTTGCCGGAGACGACGTGAAACATCAAAATCCTGCTCAGTTGGGGGACATTCTGCACTAGGGTTGTGATAGTTCCCGGTGGCAATTTTGCAAAAGCATCGTCAGTCGGTGCAAAGACAGTGAAAGGGCCCGGACTTTTGAGCGCATCTACTAAATTAGCTACTTGCACCGCGGTTACCAGGGTTTGGAACGAACCCGCACCTACGGCAATATCAACAATATCAGGCATTGTGTTCTACCTCGTTTGGCAAAAAAGTTATATTAAGTATCGTAAACTGATGCGGGCAACAATACCTACTATGTTTGTTAAAAATTTCGTACTTCGTTAGATCGTTCGGACTTCAGTCCTCTCTTTTTTTGCGGACTAAAGTCCTGACTACAAACCTAATGTTTTACACATAAAATTACTAACCGATTTGCACTTGAACGGCGCGATACTCTTAAATTGCTACAACACTGCTGTTGCTTTTGACACCAAAACCTCTGTTTCTCCATCTGCCATTTGAGGATTGAGGTTTTCTTCCTTGTGAATGCTAAAACTGCCGTACAAAATTGAAACTTCAAAGATGTCTGTAGTCAGCACAGCAGGCTTGCGGTGAGCAGATTCGCCCAAAGAAATTCCTAAGAATTCTGCTTCAAGTTCGCCGACTTCCTCTTCATCGTGTACAGTCCACCTGATATCGCGACAGTCTTTAAATGCCAGCACATAAGGGAATCTTTCTTCAGGATTGTAGACGCATTCGATTAATACTTCGTTTCCCCACAAAGATAATTTGATATTTGTGACTAAAGATGTCAAACCACCCAACCCCAGCAAGTTATACTCGTCTTTCCAATCACTCATTTAAGTTGCTACAAAACTGCTTGCGGTTCAGATATTAAAACCTCTGTTTCTAATTCTCCTACTTCTGAATTTAAATCCTCTCCCTTATGAATACTGAAACTGCCATACAGAATAGAAATCTCAAAAATATCCGTATGGATTAAAGCTGCTTTTCGGTGCGCGTCTTCACCCAAATGAATGCCAATCAAATCAGCTTCTGGATCTTGTACATCTTCTGGATGAAAAACCTCCCAACTGATATCTCGGCAGTCATGAAATACGATAGTATAAGGCAATCGATCCCCTGTAGGATCGTAAATACATTCAAATATAATTTCATTTCCCCAGAAAGAGACATTGACATTGGTTACTAGGGATGTCAGTTCACCTAAATTAAGCAAGTTGTAGTCATCCGGCATATTAATCCCTCAATTTTTCTCCCGTATTGTGTGTCCCCAGAATTTGGTTGCCAAACTCATCGCGTGTTTTGACCAAGCTGCCGTCTTTATCAAGACGTAAACCTTTGTTTATTTTTCTGCCATCAGAACCATATCTAGGCGCTGGGGTTCGTATAACTTCACCATCAGTACGAATATTGACGCGGGAACGATCGGCAAATTCGTATTCAAGATAACCACCTTTAGTCTGTCTGATTTCTGCACCCAGTCCGCGCAAAAAGTCATCGACTTCTTGGCGAGTCATCCCGGTTAAGTCTCCTCTCTTCCGATGCAGTTCCATTTCCTCCAACTCCCTGACTCGGCACGCCAGTCTCCTCACCAACCATTGCTGGTTTTAGTTTAGCACGGTTGGAGAATCGGCGCACTGCCAAAGCAAATAGGGCGCGTAGCGCACACCCTATCAGCAATTAGCCGAATTATTAGACTTGAATTGCAAAAGTCCTTTTAATCAAATTTTGGGACGATGCTCTGAGCATCGTCCCACAAGAAAAAACATTTTGGTGGGACGATGCTCAGAGCATCGTCCTAACTATTTTTGCAAGAAGTCTATTGATTAGCCAAGTTCAACTTTGACTACGCGGTTCTTTTCCGCTTCTGCTTTAGGCAAAGTCAGGTTTAAAACGCCGTTTTTGTACTCGGCTTGTACGCTGTCATTTTGAACTCGTGCAGGTAGGGGAATCACCCGGCGGAAGGAACCGTAGCGGAACTCGGAGCGAGTTATGCCTTGATCTTCGCGCTTTATTTCGGCTCGCCGTTCGCCACTAATTGCAACTGCTTCTGCGGTTACTTGTACGTCCAAATCCTTAGCTTCCATGCCCGGAATTTCTAACTTAAGGTGGATGGCTTCGGGAGTGTCATTGAGTTCGGCGGCTGGTACAAAAGCTACACCGTTAGATGCGCGATCGGTTGCTGGAGTCAAGCTATCAAATAACCGATTCATTTCTCGCTGCAAGGAGTCCATTTCCCGCAAAGGTTCCCAACGAATAAGTGTCATAATTGATACCTCAAATCTCTTGTGTTTCTAGAGGTTGAGCACTACTTGATTCAACCTGTATCTAATATATTCAACATCCAGAAACTGTGGGATGCGGTTTTCTGGAATTTGCCGATCGCATTTCCGAACATTTGCGATCGGTCATGCTGAGGTAGCCCAAAAATTTGAGATTTGAGATTTGAGCAGTCACTATACTGATGAATCTGCTAGCTGGAACAGAACTCTAGAATTTTCGCTCTCCACGACTCTGCTGGGAAAGCAAATATGCGTTTTTGGGAGAAGTCAGTCGATGGGAGATTTGAGAATTGACTAAAGTGATGAATCTGGTAGCTGGAACTGAGCTCTAGAATTTTTGGCAGCAGGGGGCGCGATTCAAGCGCACAGCAAACCAACAATTTGAGATTTTAGATGCGATCGAGAATTACTGACCTAAAATCTCAAATCCCAGAGTTCAAAGCTAAACACCATTAACTCCACCGAGAATGCTGATAAGCAGCGTAGGTATCAAACAAAGCACCCACCAAACCAAAAGCTAGACCAATCACCAAAAATCCCTGGAGGGGACAGCCGCTGCCGAAAGTAGCCAAGAACTGCAAAATCTGGTCTTGGCCCGATCGACCAACCGCTTGTAGGGCTGGTACCAGACAAAGCAACGAACAGCTAGTCAATCCGGCACCGATTAACAATAAGGGAGCGACAAAGCTCAACAGGCTCGTTAGCAGTAAAGAGCGAAGAAAATTCGGAAAAATGCTCATAAAAGTCGGTAAATTCAGCTAAACTGCCGAAAGGTGCAAGTAAAACAAACTTGTCCTTTTCTACGATAGGCAGCGATCGGCACCTTTCGACCAGTTATGTCAAAAATCTTAAATGTTGTAGAAGAAACTTGTTTAAGAATTGTAGATAGATTTCATTTTTGCAGTTGTTCTAAACTCGAAATCCCTTGAGCACAACTACACCATCCAGTCTCAGTTTGTGGAGTCAGCGGTTGTTTGCAGCAATTTTATTGGGCGGCCAAGTCATGCTGCACTTGCTCAAAGGCAAAGTTCACCGCCGCAACACCCTCGATCAAATGGCAGCAGTCGGCCCGGAATCGCTGCTGATTGCTTTGCTGACTGCGGGTTTTGTCGGCATGGTATTTACGGTTCAGGTAGCCAGGGAGTTTATTAACCTGGGTGCGGGTAATGTCGTCGGCGGGGTTTTGGCTTTGTCTCTGACTCGCGAACTCGGCCCGGTGTTAACAGCCGTAATCGTGACGGGACGGGTAGGTTCGGCTTTTGCGGCGGAAATTGGCACGATGCAGGTCACAGAGCAGATAGATGCCATGCTGATGCTCAGAACAGACCCGATCGACTATTTAGTAATTCCCCGCGTCCTGGCTTGCTGCTTGATGTTGCCAATTTTGACAATATTATCCCTGGTCACGGGCATCGCTGGCGGGATGCTGATTGCGACGACAATGTACGGCATCTCTCAAAATGTGTTTTTAGAATCAGTCCGCCATTTCCTGAGTCTGTGGGACATTTGCAGCGCTGCTATTAAGGCTTTTGTGTTCGGTGGTTTGATTGCTGTCATCGGCACTAGCTGGGGTTTGACGACTACCGGCGGCGCCAAAGGCGTCGGACAATCCACTACCACGGCGGTGGTGACGGCTTTGCTGGCTATTTTTATTGTTAACTTTTTCCTGACTTGGCTAATGTTTCAGGGTACTGGCTCTAGCGTGCTCAAAGGCTTGTAACCATTTGTGTCAAAACACACGTTAAACCGACAGTCCGGCAGGGGTTAAAACAAGAGCCTCAAAGCGCAAGTCCTCGCTATGAGGACTGAAGAACTCATCAGTCCTCATAGCGAGGACTTAAGCTATTAGCCAGGGACTTAAGTCCCTGGCGGACTCGGTAGGCTAGGAGACGGTAAAATATAAACTATTGACAAAATTCCTTTGATTTAAACCCGTGACTACAACTACCTCTGGGACTGCGCCCACAGATACGATCGAACTCGCCCCGAGCTATGCGATTCCCCTAGTGCTGGTATTGACCGCTGTACCGCTGCTGTTCGTGCAGAAGTGGGTGAGTTTACCCCTAGCATTGTTCGGCTCCTTTCTGATGTACCAAGCGGCCACGATCCGGCTACAGTTTACCGCAACGGATTTGGACATTTATCGATCGTCCAAGTTGATCCGCCAATTTCCTTACCGACAATGGCAAAATTGGCGGATATTTTGGCCTGCTGTGCCGATTTTGTTCTATTTCAAAGAAATTAACAGCATTCACTTTCTGCCGGTTCTATTCGATCGTAAAATGCTACAGAACTGCTTAGAACAGCGCTGTCCCCGTGAAGACTAAACAAGTTGTTAATTTTTAATTTTTAACTTTCTGTGCCCCACGCCGAACCAAATTTCCCATGAATTCAGACGAATTTCCCACCCAAAAACCGCAATCGCAACCAGCCGCTGAGGGCGAACCAACTCTACCTGTGAATGATATGGACGACCAATTGCCATCTCAAATACGGGAATTGTCGATCGCCCAAAACGATCTCACATCCCAAATTCCTCCCGAAATAGACCCCTGGGGCGAGGAAAATCCCCACATCACCCCTGTGGCGGACGAACCGCGTGCGATCGCCGAAAGTTCGCCACATACAGAGGATGGCGCATCTGAAAGTGCGATCGAGCAAAGTTCGCCACATACAGAATCGCAGCCAACAACAACCGCAGAAACGGTAACGCCCCTACCAGAAAAAGTTACCGAAAATTTGGCAGATAGAATCAAAAAATTGCAGCAGCAAGAACAAGATTTGACCGCAAGAATTGCCAGCTTGGAAGCGGACAAAGCTCAGGCCTTAGAAACATTGGGCGAGGCTCAAGCATCGATCGGGCGTTTGGTACAAGACGGCTTGCTCCAGCTAGATAATCGCAAACAATCGCTACAAATTGAAGTAGAAAAACTCGAACGCAGGCGCGATCGCATTCAAAAGGAAATGCGCACCACTTTTGCCGGAGTTTCCCAAGATTTAGCAATCCGAGTTCAAGGTTTCAAAGACTATCTAGTCGGCAGTTTGCAGGATTTGGCAGCCACCGCCGAACTCTTAGATTTGACGCCACCAGTCCCAGAAACGCCCAAGCAAATCTCTATTGATAATTCTGCATCCTCTGGCCCGGTAAATCCCAGATTTGCGGAACAGGGATTTCAAGAACAAGCCAAACAAATTCGCCGCACCCTCGACCAATATCGCACACTCCCCGACTATTACGGCCCGCCTTGGCAACTCCGCCGCACTTTTGAACCCATCCACGCGGAACGAGTTTCTAACTGGTTTTTCACCCAAGGAGGAAGGGGCGCTTTGCGGACTATGGGTTCGCGCTTGCAAAATATCTTGATTAGTTCGACGATTATTTCTGTACTCAGAAGCGTCTACGGCGCACGGGTGCGGACTTTGGTGTTGGCGAACAGTCCCGAACGTTTGGGTGAGTGGCGCCGCGGTTTGCAGGATTGTTTGGGGATTACTCGCACCGATTTTGGCCCGGAAGGTGGCATTATTATGTTTGAGTCTGCGGAGGCTTTGGCTCAAAAAGCCGATCGACTGGTAAGAGATGGTAAGTTGCCGTTAATTGTGATTGATGAAACTGAGGATTTAATTAGTTTGTCGATGCTGCAATTTCCGATGTGGCTGGCCTTTGCTCCCGATCCGCAAAGTTTGATGGCTGCTAAGGATTTTTGAGATTAAATCCGGCTTTATTTAATACCATGAATTCCCGGCGAATAGAATTCGCGGCTGTACAAACAAAGTCCGCCTGCGCGGACTGAAGAAATTCAGGGGTAAATTAACCAGAATTAGTTCTAGATTCTGACTTCTGACTTCTGACTTCAATTCCCGGCGAATAGAATTCGCGGCTATACAAACAAAGTCCGCCTCCGCGGACTGAAGAAATTTAGGGTAAACTAACCGGAATTAGTTCTTCCTTCTTCTTGACATCCGTTACATAATTCGTTGCCGAACTTCCTTCTGTAAAACAAATCTCAAATTAAAAAATGGCTAGCTGGATAGTTTTAAATGGCGCATTGTTAATCGCAGCTTACTTGCTGGGTTCGATTCCGACTGGGTACGCTTTGGGTAAATGGATGCTGGGGATTGATATTCGCGAAGTGGGTTCGGGTTCGACTGGTGCGACTAATGTACTCAGGACTTTGGGGAAGTGGCCGGGGTTGGGGGTGTTGCTGGTTGACGTGTTGAAGGGCGTAAGTGCGATCGTCCCGATCCGCTACATCTATTCTCTAGAGTTTACCAGTCAGCTAGCGATCGCCGCCGGTTTAGAAAATACTGCAACAATCATCCCGTGGATGGCGACTTTGGCAGGTTTGTTTGCAGTTTTGGGACACAGCAAATCTATCTGGCTGGGGTTTACCGGCGGTAAATCTGTGGCTACGAGTTTAGGAGTTTTGCTCGGTTTATACTGGCCAGTTGGTTTGGCAACTTTGGGAATTTTTGGAATAGTTTTTGCGGCGTCGCGAATTGTTTCTTTGAGCTCGATTGTCGGAGCAATTAGCGTTTCTGGATTGATGTTTGCTTTACATCAGCCGCTGGCTTATGTATTGTTTGGACTTGCAGGCGGTGTATTTGTGATTGTGCGGCACCGCAGCAACATTCAGCGTTTGTTAAATGGGACGGAACCGAGAATTGGGCAGAAATTGGAAACAGCAGCTAGCGATAATTAGTATTGTTGTACCGCTGGTTGCAGATTACGATTTCTCTATCCAATCTTCGATTTAAGCTTTTGCAGGAGGCATCGCAATACATCCTACAGCTTAGAATCCCTGAACCGAGATAATGCTGTTTTGGAGTTGAGGCGGCGTTACACCTTCAAAAAAACCTACTAAATCGCCAGAATTTTTGACTTTGATTAGAGTCCCTGAAGTCACTATCGGTGCAGGATTTAAGATTGATGGCGATACCCGGGGTTTCTCTGCTTCTGGAACGTCAAACGAGAGTAAGATTGTCACATTTGTCAAGCTTTCCAAAACTACATCGTTAACCGTCAAACCGTCTGCTAATCCAATCTTATCGAAAGCGGGTCTGAAAGCTGTAATGAAATCGACATTATTGATATTAGTCACTCCGGGTTCTGCTTGGAGGACGTACAAGTTGCTGCCTTCGATTTTGATTGAATTATTATAACCCAAACCTGCTAAAAAGTCGCGACCCAAACCTCCCACCAGAGTGTCATTTCCGTTACCGCTAGCTAATAAATCATTGCCTTTACCGCCCAATAGAATATCGTTTCCCGCACTACCTATAAGAAAATCTGCATCTTGACCCCCGTTGAGAAAATTATTTCCCTCTTCTCCAAGCATGGAGTCTCTTCCTTTTCCTCCGAATAAAGAATCGTTGCCAAAACCCCCATTGATAATATCTTCCCCCTCATTGCCATAAACCAAATCGCTAGCTGTTGAGCCTATGACTGTATCGTCACCTCCAAGCATCAACACTCCCGAGGAGAAATTAGTTACACCTCCGAATCGGGAATAAGCGACGGATAACTCCACAGATTCAGATGTATTGTCGCCAATTAATCGAGGCAATCTTGATGGGTCTGGTTGTAAAGCCATAAAATATTTGCTCCCTAAAATCTCGGATGTCAATATGATTAAATAAGCCACTCTCAAAGTCAATTCATATATTCATAACTTTGAGTTCATAAAAGTCATAACTTTGAGTTTATAAAAGTCATATTTGTGGTAAGATCGACCTCAACCACAGCAGCGACTCGGGGAGCGTAAAAAACTTATGTGCCTGAATTCAGGGGATATTCTGCGCAATAATCGCTACCAAATTATCAATAAATTAGGTGAGGGAGGGTTTGCCACAACCTATACGGCTAAAGATGCCCGCAGTCCCGAAAATCCCTTGTGTGTCGTTAAGGAAATTCGGCCGCCTCAATCTAACTATCCGCAACTGTTGGAGGAAGCACGACAGCAATTTAAAAAAGAAGCTAAAACCCTGCGGCATCTAAAAGATAAATGTCCGCGCATTCCTGCGTTAATCGAGAGCTTTGAAGAAAAGGGAAATTTTTACTTAATTCAAGAATACATAAAAGGAGAGCCGCTGAGCCAAGAACTCGGTTCGGGCAAAAAGTTAGGGGAAGCACAAGTCATCGATCTATTGCTGGATATTTTAGAGGTTTTAAATTGCGTCCACTCTCAAAATATTGTTCATCGCGACATTAAACCGTCAAACTTAATTCGGCAACTTGACGGCAAAATTGCAGTCATCGATTTTGGGGCAGTAAAAGCTATTAGCAATTTAGCGATTCAGGGCGGTGAAATAACTCAAACTCGCGCAGTTGGTACAGACGGTTATATGCCAGCCGAACAGTGGAAAAATCAGCCAAAATTTAACAGCGATATCTATGCCGCGGGAATCGTCGGCATCCAAGCGATCGCAGGTTTAGATATTGCAGACCTTTGCAACCATAAACCAACTTGCGAAATTATCTGGCACTACTCGACCCCCGATAGAGAGCTCCCACAGGTTAGCGATGATTTAATAAGAATTTTAAACAAGATGCTGCGCTACGACTTTACCAAACGCTATCAATCGGTTGCTGAGGTGTTGCAGGATTTGCGTGAAGCGAAGCTATCCCGAGCCCAATCGATGCCGGTTGAGACTGCGATAGTGGAAGTGGAAGATGCGGCCCCAAACAGCAAAACACCTTTCCCTCCAAACCCTCCCTTAGCCCTCCCAGATGGTTTAAGTGCCGGAGAAAAAATTCTCTTTACAAGTTCTCGTCCTCCTCGGTCAAAGCAAAGAGGAGTTCAAGAATTTGCAGATTCAAATTCACAGAGAGCTTTTAATTTCTTCAAAGAATCGTGGCACCAAGAATACGGCAAAGATCCAGAAACTTTAATTTACACGAACAATGCTTTTCTGGAGACCAGCAAAGCTGCTTATTACACAATTGCTGTAGTCCTTTCCGTTTGTCGGAGAAATCAGAACAGCTATGCTCTGCTTAGCGCTCAGGCGAAAGAATTTCTGCGCGGAGTGGCTCAAGCGCAAACAGAAGTTAATTTGGAACTGGCTAATTCTAGCGATCGGCACTTTCCCGGTCAAGGCTTTTTACCGAGTAAAGCCATTAACGGCAAAGGACTTAAAGTAATTATTGCTGACGATGCGAACCATGAAGAGGAGGCAAAACAAAGAGCAGTTTCATTGGTAGAGCAACCAGATATTTTAGCAGTTATCGGTCACGCTAGCAGCGAGATGACGATGCACGCTGTAGATATTTACAACAACAATCATCTGGTTTCGATCTCTCCGGGTGCCGCAACGGAAGAGCTGACATCCGATCCTAAGAAATTTTTCTTTCGGACTCAATATACAAGCCATTTAATCGCTAGAGATTTGGCGGAATACCTCCTGGAAAAAAATCAAAAACAAGTAGCAATTTTATCCGATCCGGGCAGTCCCTTCGGCGCATCTTTTATGGAAGAGTACAAAAAATATTTTGGAGGTATCCGAGGGGGAAAAATAGTCTGGATTCGCGATTTCGATATATCTAAAACAGACTTCAACGCCGAAAGAGCTATACAGGAAATCGAGGCAAAGGGAGAAACTGCGATCGTTCTAGTTCCAGACCCTCATGTTACGAAAGCCGTAGACAACGCATTTGAGATAATAAAACTTAACCAATCTCGCAATTGGATTGTCGGGGGATGGATGCTGATGTGTCCGCAACTGTTAGAACTTGTATCTGGGCAACCGCAAAACTTGTTTAAAAAACTAATCTGTTCTGTTGGCTGGCATCCCTTAAACAGTCGCAACACAGAATTTCCCCAACAAACTCGATCGCTCTGGGGAGAAGAAGGCAATACTCGCATAGCTTCAGCTTACGATGCAGCGCGCGCGATCGTCAAAGCATTGGAAATGCAGCAAAAACCCAGTCGCAAAGGAATGCAAAAAATGCTGGCAGCTCCTGATTTTAGCGCTTGGGGAGCCACAGGCACCATTGAGTTTAACTCGCCGAACAATGGCGATCGCAAAAATCCTCCCAGGGATTTAGTACATATTGTAGAGTGTCCGAAAGAGCTGTTCGGCCTCGCTTTTGTTCCCATCAAGTATTCGACAGCGGCAGCGGCAGGTTTACAGTGCGATTGAACTCACGGGCGATCGATTTAATTGTGCGCCAGAATTGGTTCTGAAGCCGTCATTCCGTTACCTCCCAACCACACTACAAAACAAAACTTGCCCAGCAGCACCCGCTGCTAAACAAGTTGGGCACAGCAGACAGCTACTCTAGGTTTGAGTCCTCTAGGTGCCGATCGATTAGAGCAATGAGTTGAGCGATCGCCGCTTGTTCTTGCAGCAACAGTTCCTTTAGCTGGCGCATCTGTTCAGTATTTGGCGGACGGTGTACCAAATCATCAACAAAGTCCACTATGGGCGATTTTTGATTGCGACTCAAAGCACTTTCGGTGTTAAGTTTATCCCAACGCTCTTTAGTAGCCTCAAGCTTTTCTCGCATCCTTTCGGTCTTCTGTCGCATCTGTTCGGTTTTGTTTTGTACCAGTCGGGTTCTTGCCAAACGCCTTTCGGTGCGCTGCTTAAGTTTTAGACATTCGCTTCCAGTCATCTTCATCCCCGTAGATATTTTTTACTTGTTCCTCTAATTCTGTTACTCGTTCCGTAAGCCTGCCAACTTGATCTTCAGTAATGTCAGTTTTGTTCTCCAAAACACTGGTTGTGTCCTCTAGAGCATCTGTTCTGTCCTCAAGGTTCTCAATAGACAGATCTAGAGCCTCAACGAATTCCTCTAACTCTCCTATCCGATCGGGTTGAGGCCTGTCACCGTTAAGTCCATTGCCGTTAGTCATGTCAATCCTCACAGGTGTTTCGATCGAAGAAACTGGCGATCGCTCTCGATACAGATAAAACTATCGCCAGCATTGCTACAAAGTTGTTACCAAGTTTGCCGGTTAGTTAGTTCCACCCAACGGAATCCGCTTGGTAACGATGCTCATCATTTCGCTAGAACCGGGCGCAGGTATAGGGACACTCCATTCGGAGATTTGAGCGAAATTCAGCCCCCAGAGCCAGCGGATCGTATAGTTAATGCCGTAGTTCGAGCCAAAAACCACTACCCTCACCAGTTCGTAGCCATCAGAGCAAGGTGGCAAGGTATCGACACCAGGAATCACCGACGGCAAAGTATCGCCGGATTTAGGTACAAAACCCAGAGTTTTGGTAAATACCAATTGTGGCGGAAAACTTGGTGTTGTTTCCCAACCAATGCCAAAGTTTGTCATCATAATTTGAGTCTCCTACTCGTGTTAGGGGGTTAGTCGCGCCGGGGATGGTCTAGATCCTCTGCGCGGCGCTATGGGACATCGGAAACATCCCAAACCAGGAAATCTCCAGCAAGTGAGTGCCAAACCCCCCCTTAAAGAGTGTGAGTCTAGAGGGAACGGGGTTTGGTTTTTGGTTTTTTTAACGCTAACAAAGCTGGCTGAAGCAACCACATTGGGAGTACAGATAACTGTTTCATGCTTCTGCTTGGTTCGTAGGCGTTCGTGGATGTATGATAACGCATATGGGATATAAGATGCAAATAACCCATATACACCTCTCGCTCGTTAAGCAAAAAACCAGCTTTAACAGGTAGTCTGGGATATATGAAGTAATTGCGCTAAATATCCCAGTGGCAGAGCTAAAAACTACAGAACCAGTACCAACTGTGAAAGTTACATTTCCTTCTCGAACGCTTCGAGAGCGATTTAAAGCTGTTTGTGCGTTGAACGGAAAAAATATGAATGAAGTGCTTATCGATTTGGTCAAACAGTACATAGAAGAAAATCAGCGTAACGAGCGCCCTGAAAATGAAAGCGACGCAAGTGGCTAGCAACCATCAGAAAATATGGCTGCTCGGAGTCTGCAAACATAGAGGAAATCTCTAGAAAGTGAGTGGCAGACCTCGCCCTTAAAGATTGTGAGTCAGAAGGAGCGGGGTTTGGTTTTGGTGTTCGACCATATCTGTGTATGCACAGTTGTAGTTATGTATGGACAGACATAACTACTTTTGGCGTAAGGCGAAGGCCGAATGGGGCGAGAGGCAGGAATAAGCAAAGCTAGACTAGCTCAATAAAAAAATCCGCCCCACCTTTGGGGCGATTCTGTCATAATTGCCTTCTCCAAGCTCAGATAGTCCGATCGGGCAACCCGCACTCGCGAAGCGGGATTTGGTTTCGATCGCATGATTTTGTCGATCGTACCCCCCTTCTGAGTCCCTTTGTAAACCCTGAGAATGTAATTTTATGTGCCACCGGGAATCCAAAAGGACTTAGTAGTCCCTAAATCCTTGTAGGATAAGCAATATATGAATGTGGAATATTGAAAATGCCCGAAATAGATGCTCCGAAAATGGTGCGCATAGATTTTTCCGTGCCTGCTCCGCTTTTAGAACAAATGCAAGAATTAGCCAAAGACGAGGGCTGGAAACCAGCGGAATTACACCGGATGCTCTGGGTGCTGGGTTTTTCAGCCTATACCGAGCAGAGCAACAAACGTTTGGTCAACCATCAGCTCAGAGCAAACAAGGCAAAAGAGAACCTTGAACTCCAGTAATAACGCCTCTAACTGATGAATAAAAACTATTGAATTACAGCCGTTAATTGCTTGACAAGTTCCTTCAATTTGAAGTCGCTATCAACCATTTAAGATTCTTTGCTATTATTTACCCAATTCTTGAGAGCGCAAACAAGCTGCTTTGACTGCTTCGATCGCGGCCGATCGAAAGCCGTTACTTTCTAATGCAGCAATTCCGGCAATAGTTGTACCGCCGGGACTTGTCACTCGATCTTTTAATTCTGCCGGGTGCATTCCCGTTTCTTGCAATAGCTTCGCTGTACCGAATACTGTTTGGATTGCTAATTGGGAGGCGATCGCCCGCGGCAGTCCAGCACAAACTCCGCCATCTGTCAATGCTTCGATAAAAATCGCTACATAACCCGGCCCGGAACCGGAAAGGCCAGTCACCGCATCCAGCATACTTTCAGGCACTTCTACCACTTCTCCCACGGCCTGAAACATCCGCTTGACTAATTCTAAATCCGTCGGTTGCACGAGTTTCCCTGGGGCGATCGCACTCATTCCCGCACCTACCGTGGCCGGAGTATTTGGCATCACGCGCAGCACTGCTCGCCCCGGAAATGCTGCTTCGAGCTTGCTCAGGGGAACTCCTGCCAAAATCGACACGATCGCAGCTTGTGGCCCAGAATTAGCTGTTTCTCCATTATTTGCTTGTGGGCGATCGATCCCCACGACTAATTCCAAAGCTACTTTCTCAAAAATTTGTGGTTTAATCGCCAAAAACAGCACTTCTGTAGCGGTAGCAACTTCTAGATTGCTGGCTGTTGTTCCGATTCCGTAGGTGGCCGTCAAAAATTCGCGCCGTTGGGGTTGCGGATCGCTCACCAATATTTCTGAAGGAAAATAAACTTTTTGTGCTATTAAGCGGGATAAGAGAGCTTCTCCCATTACTCCGCCGCCGATCGTACCAAACTTTATCATAGTTATTAGTTATTGGTTATTGGTTATTGGTTATTGGTTATTGGTTATTTGTTATTGGTTATTGGTTATTGGTTATTGGTTATTGGTTATT
>NZ_JAUBOJ010000052.1:0-27096 GCF_036700185.1 Microcoleus sp. BM001215392
CTGGTTACCTAAGCACAAACGTCACCGTTTGTACTCGGCTTCAAAACCGGACATAAACCTTTCGATTTATCCGGCTCCTCAGTGATTTGGTGCTTGTCATGCACACCACCAGCCATTCTATCGAGGGCTGTTTTAACATCGTGACAATGACGGTGTAGTAGCTGGAGATTTCGATACTCATCCTTACCGCCTTGTGAGCGAGGAATTTTGTGATCGATTTCCATCACATCTCCGTATCTGAAAAACAATTCGCAGAGGGCGCACTTTCCCTTTTGCCACTTCAAGAGCTTGGAAACTCTATGAGGGGCTTCGGGGTGTTTACCCATTCTTGTACTCCAGTAAATGAAGTCGCCATTAAACGGACTCACATCGCCTTTCACTTTGATATGTCGAACGATAGGAGTTGCGTTGTGTTTACGCAGTATTTGAGGGTCTTTATCCTCTGAGCGCGTGGCGAACACCCATTTATCCCCGCCGATTGTCTGCCAATATTTCCGTGAGATCCATTCCCAGGATTTATCAGCATGGCGGTGTCTTGCCCAAGCCCCTAGCTTTTGGAAGATGAGGTAATCCTGATGCGAAAAGGCTTCCTTACTAACTACTGTTGAGTAGTAGTTCGACCAGCCTGAGATAATAGGATTCAGCAGTTTTATCAGCGTTGCTTGGTTTGCACCTTTGTGAGCTTCGATGATTCCTGCAATTGCCTCATAGTGTTCTTTCTGCTTCGCTTTGCTTGGGGTGATGATTGTCTTAAAACCAAGCGGTTTGCCTATTGTGTTCTTTCCTGTTTGGTGTTGACCAACTGGAAATTGTCTGATGTTGAAGCCGAGGAAATCAAACCCCGGTTGTTCATCACCATACTCATTCAGCGTGTGAGCTAAACGAGTTTTGCTTGGTTTCAGTGTCAAGCCCATGTCATTTAGCCAATCAGCGATGATTTCTTGACATTTTTGGACGACGACTAGATCTTCGTGGAGAATCACGAAATCATCGGCGTATCGGATTAGGTTCGGAGTGTTGAAATATTCACCCTTTTTATGAAACCAAGTTTCCCTTGAGGTAGCTACTAGCCTCGGAAAGACTTCTTTGATCCGATTGGACATTCCATGTAACGCCACATTTGCCAGTAAAGGCGATAGGATGCCACCTTGAGGTGTACCTGCTTCTGTGGGGAACAGGGTTTTCCTGTCCATTACCCCTGCCTTAAGCCATGCCTTGATTTGGCGACGGATAGTTGGGGATGTGTTCAGCTTGTCAAGAAGAGCTTTATGGTCGATTTGGTCGAAGCATTTTGCAATATCTGCATCTAGCACATATTTGGCTTTGTAGCGAATTGCGTTAAAAATTGCTTCTACCGCGTCATGACATGAGCGTCCCGGACGAAAACCGTATGAGTTGTCCTCAAAGCGAGCTTCCCATTCCGGTTCTAGCGCCAGAAGAACCAGCGCTTGCAAGGCTCGGTCTTTAATCGTTGGAATGCCCAAAGGACGCTTTTCCTCTGTTCCGGGTTTAGGAATCCAAACCCGTCGCGTTGGTGTTGCCTTTGTACCCAGTTTTAGTTGTTCAATCAGGGAAAGTCGCTGCTGGGGTGTAAGGGCTTTTACCCCATCTATACCAGCCGTCTTTTTCCCCCGATTATCCTGGGTCACTCGTCGGACAGCAAGACTTCTTGCAGACCAGGACTTCATCAATGTTTTCTGGAGTCTGCGACAGGCTTTAACATCACCACGCTGTGAGGCTCTGAATATTCTCTTTTGCAGCTTAAACACTCGACGTTCCAGCTTGCGCCAGTTGATCGCTTGCCATTCCACCGTAGTCTTGAAACTCGTTTTAGACATATTTACTGCTACTTGTGACTATTCATTCCAAATCACCGTGAGTCCGTGGGCCTATCCTGGGCATTACCCCAGGCATTCGCTTCTGACTCAATCCTTCCCCCGTCTATCATGCGGTTGGAACCTACTCAGATATTCGACATAAATGAGAGATTTTCAGGGGTTACTTCGTTCCTGATAGCCATTGATTGAACCTTTAGAGTGATGCTCTCCACCGGGTTTAACGGAAGTGCTTGCTGGTCACGGAGACACTTGCCAGCTCCATATCCTTTGCCTTTTGGCTCCAGCGTCGTCAACCTAATTTCGCTGGTTCAAGATAACGATGGTTCAAACGCATCTTTGCTTTCGCTACTCATGGGTTCCTGCTAACGGGATTTCTGGTTAGGTTGCCAGGTTACCGTCTTTCGCCCCGCTTCACGGATTGATGTCCAGTCGCTACCGTGGGGGTCGTGCTTTCACCGCTGCACCTGCGGGGTCGGACTTGCCGAATGCCATGATCTGTTATTTAATGACCGTGTGGCTCCGGTCAGGGTATTTATCGGCTCACCGACATGGCTATCAAGTTGTCAAGGTTCAAACCTTGCGGCTAATCCTCCTAAACCTTTTCAGGATTGGTTTCTAGCCAACGAATCGCACATCGCCTTTCTTATCGTAGAGAATAATCGGAAATCCTTGCACCATTGCACTTTCTAGCGCCCTATCAATTGTAGAAAAAGTTTTACCCGAGCCAGGTGCTCCAATTACTAAAGTTGACCGTTCTGCATGAGGGAGCCAAACAGTGGGAGGAGAACCAAAAGCTGTCTGAATAGTGGTAACAAAACCTCTAAGTTTTTTCCCCTTCCACCAATAGCGAGGACTGCCACACCAGAGCGTGACTTTATTATGCTTGCGCTCCTTAATTTGTTTCAAGGCAAGCTGAGTGGCTGCCATTTTTTCGGAAGTTCCGCACACTTTGCCAGTAGTAATTTTGCCCTTTCCATTTCCTAGAAACCGAGACAGTAAGAGGAGGAATATCAGCGCTCCTATTGTTAGATATCCATCCGGGTTATTGTATTGTTGGAAGAGACCGCCTAAGTCAATTGACGATAGGGGTGTGGGTTGCTGGGTTCTCCTCTGGGCTTGAGCGAGAACTGGAGTAGAGTTAGCCTGTGCTATCAAAAATTTAATCTCAAAATTCATAAGTATCTATCTGAATTCAATATTTTGTCTATCGCTCAATTAACTATGACCTCAGTTGTAGCTACAACTTAGTGTTTGCAGACAAGTAAGCTTAAATCCAAATTACTCAGTGTTAGTTCAGTCTTGGGAACGAGCAATTACAGCCAACAGTTCTAACTTTCGGTAGAAAACAACCAGCACTTGATATTATCCCTGCTAACGCAGTCAACAGGATAGGAAGCAAAATTATTGAAAGATATTTTTACCGTGAACAAGAAACAAAAAGAGTGGCTGTCAGAGCTTTTGAAGAGACACCCGGACTATGAAATTTTAAAACGCAGCACCATCAAACTAGGAAGAGGCGACATTTCGCTAACTTTAGAACGTACAGAATGGATCTACATGGGAGCCGTTGAAGTAAAATATTCAGGAGCCTATCTACCTGGATTAAAGTGGCATTATCTTAACGCCAGACTATCCAGAACGGGCAAATTGCTTTCCGACTTAACCTACAACTCTAAAGTCGTGTCTTACCCTCACTGTCCGCTGGCGCCTGACTGGTTGACAAAATCTAACTTAGAAGAGGTGAAAATTCAGGAAGGAGAACAGATGAATTTCCCCTTTCACGAAGCTGTACTGATGGTAAGCCAGCCCCCATTATTGAAAGGGAGTTTTTACCGAGCCAAGCGGTGGCGTAGGCGCAAACCAGAACGATCGCCTGTAACAAACAGTCGCCCCACTCCAAAACCTTTCCAGCGCGAACTGCCTTTTTTGAAGCCAAAAGCCCTAGCTCCCGATACTAAATTTGTCCCCCTTGCTTGTATTGATGGCGGTTTCGTACAGGTTCCTGAATATCTAATAAAGTTGTTAGAAGAAGCCAATGCTAGTCTATCCGAACAAGCAGATGCAGCTTCTTTGTACGCGATCGCGGGTTTGAAAGGAGCCATCAACTTTGTAGAAGGACTGCCTCTACTGCGGACAATAGGAATAAACGCTTTACCGAGCGTCGATCGCGCCCAATATTGGCAGCGAGAAAATTAAAAGCATTGTGAGTGCTTGATTCTGATAATAGCGCAACTTCAGAAATTGCTGAAGCTGCGCGAGCGCTTTCACAATCGTTCTTTTTTTTGCACACTTAATTAGTCTTCCTCACGATTCGGTAGTTCTGTACTACCAGTTAATTTTTTTATGAAACTTTAATATTTTTGACAAAATTACTAGGCTTAACTGTGCTACCTCTTACCCTTTTTAAAGGTAAGGCTACCGCCTTTCAGGAACTGCAATGTCACAAACTTTTAGAATGGTTAAAACCAATAGTAAAGCTAAAGCAAAAAGCTCAAATAACGCAGGGATGACTGAAGGCACAATCCCACATCAGTCAGAAGACCTTGATTTTGAAATTGACCCCGAACTCCTAGAACCCGGTCACAATCAAGTAAGGCGACCAATTCTGCCCTATGGCATCGTCATCAACGAACAAGTGGCGGGAATATTAATTCCAGAGGATCAGCTAGAAAAAGCCAATTGGTTTGTCATGCCAACAGAAGAGGAAATGACTACAATTGGACTAACAGAAGATGTTACAGGCTTGCTGCTCTCTAAATGCCACTTATGCGTGCTGGGATTCGTCCCTGAATACATTCGTTACAAAAATGACGTTCCCGATCTAGGCGGTAGTGTTGTCGGGCTGTACGAAGAGTATAAAGCTCAACTCGATAAAAAGATAATGGATGTTGTTAGCGAACACGCCATTGTCTTCTTGGATGAAAACAATCGTCCCAGACACAGCACGCCTATTGTCATCAGATTTAAGAATGTTGCGCTTTGGAGTTTTAAAGCAGCCAGAGACGAATTCTACCGTTTGTTGGAAAAAGCATTCGCCGACTATTTCCAAATTCCTTTCAGCGGGAAAACCGATAAATGGCGAAGCCTTGGTATCCTAGAGGTGGAATTCAAAGGAGTTAAAGAAGGTGAAGGCTCTAATAAGAGCTACTGTTGCAAAACTGTCAGCTATACTAAGCCAACTGCTGATAATTTCCCCTTTCTATATCTGGGACGCCCGCAGCATAAAAATGCGATTTGGGGGCTGCACGATATCATTGCCGGATTCACTGAAACTCCTGCATTACCAGGTACAGCCGAACCGCAAATTCAAGTGCTGCCACCCGCTCCTCGTAAAGTAGAAAATGGAAAAAAGCAGACCGCCAATCATAAATCCCCTCGTAAAATTGCCGCTGAAGTAATAGAAGAAGAGGATGATTTCGACGATTTTGATGAAGAAGAGGAGTTCGACGATGATTTTGATGCGGAAGCAGATGACTAACAGCCTCGGTTAGTTACTTTTGAAGAAGTGCCTCATATCCAGTTAGGGAGCGAGGCATTTTTTTATTGGTGCGGAACAGGCGATCGCTAACGAAGAGCCAAGCTCAAATACTTTAAAGTCGCTTATTCCATTTTATTGGGAAGATTAATCAAGGAACTGTTAGCTAACTGGTACTGGCGGCCGTTGAAGCAAAGAAACAACTGCCGAATACCATTTTGTGACGGTTGCTGTACTTGCAAGCAAGGTAAATCAGAGGTTTCTGAGGGGTCACTTACTACTTGAAGTAGCGGTTTATTAGGTGGCAAGTTTTCGTTTAAATAACTAGCAAATACACGATGAGGAGGAACATTCTTTCTGAATAAATACCCAGCATATAAGCAACCTCCCGCTCCACAAACTCCAGGGCTGTTAAAATTAAAAATAACTAACCTGCCTGTTTGTCCGTTTACAGCCCAAGCCAACACATTTGATGCTGAATTCTGGGGGTTCAGGTCAGAATTTTCGGCAACTATGCCTTGAACACTTTCAACAGGGATGAGTCTAGTAGCAGGTGTCCAAGAAATCGTTGTAGCACTCGCGGTGCAACCAGCAGTTCCTAACAACACCGATAACAGCAAGAACAAGACCACTCCAAAGCGGAACCACCGCCCAATAAATAAAAACGATGATACTCTGGACCGAGAATTATTTAGGGAATTAGAAGCGGGGTTTGGGAGTTCCTTATGAGAAGGTTGAGAAAACAGTAATAATTTTTTATTTGCAGCTATGATTGGTGGCTCCCCTATGTGTTCTGAACCTGAAGTTAGTTGTTGATTTTTGCTAAACATTGCTTTAACCTCCGTGAATTATTTCTATGTGGATGTCATGCCAAATCCGGTGATGAAAGACACCAGGCAGATTTACTAAATCCGGTGATGAAAGACACCAGGCAGATTTACTAAGTCCGCTTTAAGCAAAAGTTTGATTTTTGCTTGTAGGAGTCTTATTAAAGCGAACATATCTCACTTATCTTTGCTGGTTTTACTAAGTGAAGGAACAGTAATCCCAACCTGCTTAAATGCCCAAAGCTCTTCTTCCGAAAACTGCCAAGTGGGTTCTCCCAAATTCGGCTGCAAGGTAGAGCGGAACTTATCAATACTCCCTGCCTTGTTGATGGAGTAACGCAATTCTCCCAGAGCGATTTGCCTTGCTATCGGCAGCTTGACAGTGTGGCTGTAAGGATAAAAATCGTTTGTCGGGTTGGAATAAAGCAAGCTACACTGCTTCCCTTGGCGAGAAACCAATACAGAAAAAGGCACGGCATCTCCCTGCAAATAGGCATCGAACAAGCGATATTGAGTGCTGCCATCTGTTACTTCAGTTACAAACTCTGTCCTGAGAGTCCCTAGACCAACTGGAAGGCAAGCTGAAGGGAAATCAGCGTTCCGAGTCGGCTGGCTAAAAGCTGGGGGATGGGTGAATAAACTGCTCAACAAATAAACCAAAAAAGCTGTTAGCAAGCCCCAAGTAAATTTCAACATAACTGTCCGTTTTTTCAAGGAAATCATGGTGCAGAACATCTCCGTTTAATTCAAATTCCTTCTTGAGATGGGTTAACAGCCGTTCCATTAATGCGGGTTTCAAAGTGCAAGCGAGGGTCTGCCGTTGTCCCAGTGCTGCCTAGTCCGCCTATGACCTGACCTTGAGAAACACGATCGCCAACTTTGAGTTTCACTGAACCCTCGCGCAGATGAGCATACCGAGTTGTGCGACCGTTGCCGTGCTCAATTTCGATCCAGTTGCCGTAGCCACCGCCGCAGTTCTGTAACCCTTCCTGGCAGTTAGACACCGCTGTCTTGACAACGCCGCCGCCAACAGCTTTTACCGGGCTTCCCATTGAGCCGGCAATTCCAATGCCGTTATAGATTTTCCGCACGCCGGAAACTGGACGAGTCCGCATCCCAAAGCGGCTGGTTATTGGTCCATTCGCAGGCTTGATATACTGACTCGTGGATTGACCACCGCCGGGGGCAGCACTCGCCGAATTAGAGGATTGCGCCGCACTGGAAGTCGGAACGCAAGCAGCAGCATTCGACTCCGCGATCGCCCTACCTCCCTCTCGATAGCGCCTCAAAACATCCTGTCCGTAACTTGAGAGAGTTAAACGACCGAATATATCGGTTGAAGAGCCGTCAACTTTGGAATAGTCGCCCCCGAAATGCTTTTGAGCTACTCGCTCAATTAGGCGATCGCCACTAAAAAAACTTCCAGTAGTAGGGTCTTTTTCTTGAGAGGTGGCATTCAGCTTAGAAGCGAGACTTTGAGCAAAAACAGCTTCTCGATCGGCAGGCGGAAAAAATTGAAAAAGTTCTGCTTGAGTGGGTTGATAACCGTGTCGCATTTTGGCTAAAAATTGCGTACCCCCTGGTTTAGATGAAATTGAACTAGCAGCGTACTCGTCGTAGTTTATAAACTGGTACTTGCCCAACGGAACCCCGCAATTATTTCCGCCATCAACGCAAGCATTAACGCCGGCATTCTCGTAAGAACTGCTGCTTTCAATACTGGCGATCGCTTCCGACAAAGCGGGAACATTGACTCCTTGAACATTGCCAACTGACACTGGCGCTGGTGCAGTGCTACCCGGAGGGCAAGGAACATTAATATTAGCTGCTGTAGCTACGCCTTTTGTAACAGGAGAAGATACTCCGCCGCGAACTGCCCCAGTTGGTACAGAGGAAGAGCCGCCAGAGGACGATTCCAGCGCCCCAACGAAAATGGGAGAATTAACCCGATAGGTGAAGAAAGGTACTGGGCCAATGAAATAAGGAGAGCAGCCGCAAGGCGAACAAAATCGGAAGAATAGAGCCGTATCAACGGTATCGGTTTGCTCGTCCGGTTCCATGACAACTACCTTAAAAGCACTGCCAAAAGGCAATCTTCCCGTCGGTTCCTTGCCGCCGTTGACACCTTTAAGACAGCCCGATCCGCCCTCCACTTCCTGGTACTTACCGCTAATCCATTGCTTGCCTTCGAGCGAACCGCGAGCGTTCCGACCCGAATTCTCCAGATCGTCTAGTTCGATGTAAGCGCAATCATTTTCTTGGCAGTTAACTGAGAATCCCTGAACGTCGGAGCCTGATATCGTCTTAGTTCGCCGTCGCTCGGCGGGACCATAAACCGCATCAATTCTCATTACTAAATTGCCGAATTCTGCTATTGGATTGGGAAAGCTAGACAGAGGTAAAGCATTCAGCCCAGGTACGTCTTTAATTAAGGTTGTTTGCCAATCTGAAAACGCGCCAAGTTGAGCGCTGCTTAAGTTCGGAATCGAAGACATTGAATACTGAGACAGGTCAATTTCTCCCAGTTTCAACTGACCTAATTGTGGATGGGAACTGAGAACCCGATCTAGAGTGCGATCGGCTACATCAATGCCAGCAGCTTTTGTTGCTAGCAGTCCCGCCACCGGCGCAATCTCTGCGACTTTAAATTGACCGAGAATAGGGATAGCCTGAACTAACTGATTTAACGACTGCTTGGCAACTAAAGTAAATGCGCTTAAAGCTACGCTATCTAAATTCAGACCAGCTTGCTGTGTGACAAAACCAAAGGATAACAATTCTGGTTGCAAAGCTTGGCTGATATCGCCCAACATGATGTACTGGTCAGGAGTTTGCCCTGCTGTCCAACTTCGGCTCAAATCGTAGCCAACTGCCTGCTTGTACTCTCCCGCTGAAAGGCTTCCAGATTGACTGATGGGTGGCATTTGAGAAAAAGAAATTTGTGTCCAATCTGGCAAGAGGGCGTTAACTGAAGTAGGATTTCCTTGCCTGTCCATCCCTGGTATTTCTAAAATTTTTGTGGGCATTTCAGTTGTATCAGCAGGAATTCGTGCCCTAGCAAATATTGGTTGCTCAAACAAAATGGAAACTATTAAGGCTAAAGAGAATAACCATACTGATAATCGCCAGAATCTTGTTGATAATATTCTTCTCATGTTTGTGCAAAAAACTTTGGTTATTGGTTGAGGATACTGTACAAAAGTTAAGCAATTAAGTGGGAGAAAGGAACCCACCGAACTTGATGAGGCTGCAATTGCGCTTCTTAAAATAAATAAAGCAGTCAACCGAGGCTTTACATAGAGCAGCCTCGGCGTAAAGCACTGCCGCTCTAAGTCATCGTCCCCGAAATGAGAAGTTTTATACAGGCGATTTGTAGCCTGCCATCTGAAGCACTACAGCTCTAAATCACCGCCGTATAAATGAGAAGTAGCTGTTTAATCTTGATAGGAATTAGCGTCATTTACCCCTCCCTTAAAATAAGGGTTAGGGTTAGCAGCCGTCTCCGTCCACGGAGTATCTGCTAAATTTAAATCGCCTTCAAAAACGTTTTCTCGATAGCCATCAGCAAAGTAGTCTGGAACCCCGTATCCCTCTGTTTGCTGACTGCTATAACTGTTGCTTCGATATCCGTTAAGGGAGGATTCGCACGGGTTACTTTCACAGCCACTAACAGCATAACCATCAGCGCTGTAACCTGGTTCATTGCCACAGATATTGTTTGGATCGTTCATAAATTATGTAGCTACAAAGTCGTAAGAATCAACAATTAAGCGTAGCTAGGGATAACGAATAGGGGTTTCATCCGATAGTCGTAATTAAACTACCGCCTATCGGCGGATAGGCTACGGCGATCGACGTAGCCTATCTGCAAACAACCAAGACCTACTGCTATTGCACGAAACAAAATATAGTGCTGGCATTGCTCTTAATTTCGCCCGCCTTCCATCCAGCAAGGTGGGTAAAAATTACTCAGAAATATAGAGGCGCGTATATCTACCGAATTGTTTGCCCAACAGACGGCGCAAATCCCTGTAACTGAATTCGCTACGCGATTTTTCTAATCTTCATTCGTCACACAATTATCCTTCAAAAAGATATGACTCAGCTAAATCTGTTAACGCCCGAATTACTTGAAGAAATTACCACTCACCCTGTAAAACCTCAGTCCGGCATTTTGGAAAAGCTGAAGCTATTAGCCCAGATGGGTATGCACCGCGACTTAATAGCCGTGCTACTGGAATTGACCGGAATTCCCCTTCCCCTTTTACGTTACTATGCAGGCCCATTAGTTTTACACAAAACCCCCTGGTCAGAAAGCATACCTGACTGGTTGAAAACGGCTTGCTTATCCGATAGGCTCGATTTGATTCTAGAGGAGTACAGCAACAGAACTGTAGGGAATTACTGCACTTCCACAGAAGTCGTGGCGTATATGATGGGAGCCACATTTGAAGCTCCTCTGCACCACAGTTATTACAACGTCTATATGTGGGCAGCACAAGACACCTTGACAAGACATAATCGGCTACCAAATGGTTACAACTTGTCCGAATTAGCTGAATTTTCAGCCGTGAACTTTGACAGGATCCAAAATGATTATCACCATCTAGCTAGAGCAATTAGGAAAAGCGTTGTCCGCCATGCAGCGTCCCAAGGCTGGGGCAAACGTAAATTGTCCCAAGATAAAAGCGCTGATGCAGATTTACCGACAGAAATGGTAACAGCTAAGTCACCAAAAGATAAGTCAAAAGTTGAAGGGCAATTGACTTTATTTTAACACGTAAAAAAAGGCAACCTTCGCCAATTATAGCCCGAATAGCAGCAAAATTAAAATGAAAGATACTTCATCGCTTGCAGAAATGCTATATGAGCGAATCCGAGAAGCTCCACCTTATTCTTGGTTCCCGTCTCCTCCAGAGCTAATTGAGCTTATGATTGAAGAAGCTCAAATCATTTCAGGAACCTACGCCTTAGAACCAACAGCAGGAGACGGCTTATTGGCGCAGGCTATGGTTAGAGCGGGTGCGATCGTTGATGTAATTGAAATAAACCCGCTGCTACAACAACTTCTGTTTCAAAAAGGGTTCAATCTAGTTGGAAGTGACTTTTTTACAACTGAACCGCAGAGGCGATATAGCAGAATTTTGGCAAATCCCCCATTTTCTACGCCCCACATCAAAGGAGTTGATTTAGATATCATACAACGTGCCTATAACCTTTTTTTAGCCAATTCTGGACGCCTGGTAAGTGTCGTTAGCAATTCCATGAATGTCCGAGGCGATCCGCGATCGCAAGCATTTCGAGCTTTTCTTAAGCGCACGTCTGCCAAGTTAATCGAACTTCCCTTAGAAATCTTTTGGGGGAGCGATCGCCCGGTTACTGTTGAGAGCTACCTAGTCGTAATAGATAAAAAGTAGACGATTGCTTCCCCACTATACCGTTTTATTAGTGGGGACAGCACAACTTACCTTTCAACAAATCACTATTGCTTCCTCTTGAAATAAATTTAAGAATGTAACTTAGCCTTCTCTACCGAATATCTGCCCTAATATCTCCGCTACTTCTATCAATTTTACGACTGAAACTATTACCTTAAAACCCCTCTCTTCCCATGAATAATTCCCCACACTACGCCCCAAATTCTATTGTGGAATACGAGCTGATTACAAACTTTTCCCGACTAAATGATGTCCTCTCGCCTTTAATAAAAGCTCGTGTTATAGCCATAGACACAGAAACCACCGGGCTAGATCCACTTACGGAACGCATCCGACTTATCCAAATAGCTGTCCCCCACCGCCCAGTGATAATTGTCGATCTAGCTGCTTTTGCCGATCGCGAATTATCGCCTTTAAAAGCACTTCTAAACAGCCGTGCGCTCAAAATCTTTCAAAATGGTAAGTTCGACTGGCAGGTACTAGAAATAGCTGGACTTAGACCGTCTGGCCCATTTTTTGATGTCATGCTAGCGAGTCAGGTGTTGCGATCTGGACTCAAGAAAGACCACGATCTACAATCCCTCGCTCTTGAATTTTTAGGAATCAAACTTGACAAGAGCCTACAGTCGAGCAATTTCGGAGGTAAGTTATCAGCTTCTCAGTTAGAATACGCCGCTTTAGATGCTGCTGTCCTGCTGAAACTTAGAGCGCGACTCATCTCAAAACTTCAGAATGCTGGGTTACTCGAAACCGCCCAAATTGAATTTGAAGCGATGCCTGCTGTAGCCCAAATGGAACTAAATGGAATGTTACTGGATGCAAAACACTGGCATTTGGTGGGCGAGGAACTGGAAGCTCAAAAGCAGACTACGCTGGTGGAATTAGTGAAAGCCGGTCTTAAACCAGCCCCTAGCGCACAACTTTCGCTATTTCCAGAGATGGTGGAAACCATAAACCCCCGTTCGTCTGTACAAGTTTTAAGTGCTCTTCAGGCTCTCAACATTCCAATTAAGTCAACAAGTAAGAGCGAACTTATTCCTCTAGCTCGTCAATACCCGATTATCCAGTTGCTACTGAATTATCGGAAATTAGCATCTTTGTGTTCCAACTTTGCTGAGGCATTGCCCAAACACATTCACCCGATAACGGGGAGAATTCACCCCAGCTATCGGCAATGCGGCGCTCGTTCTGGACGCTTTAGTTGCAAGAAGCCAAACTTGCAAAACGTTCCCAGGAATTGTACGGCAAATGGGATGCGTGCGTGCTTCATTGCCGCTCCCGGATATCAAATTATTAAAGCAGATTACAGCCAAATCGAGCTAAGGATTGTCGCTGAAATATCTGGCGATCGCCGAATGCTGAATGCCTACGCTAAACGCGAAGATTTGCATACTTTAACGGCATCTTTGATTACAGGTAAGGCATTAGAGGAGGTAACGGCAGAGGATAGACGGATAGCTAAATCAGTTAATTTCGGATTAATTTATGGCATGGGTGCTGCCAAACTCCAAGCTTATGCTGAAGAAAAGTACGATGTTTTTTTAACCTTGGAGGAAGCTAAAGAGTTCAGAAGACGATTCTTTCAAGCTTATGCTGGAATCAAAAGATGGCATGACAGCATCAGGAGAAGGGTGTACGTCAAAGATATCAAGCAAATTCGTACAATTGGCGGACGTAGAAGACGGTGGGCAAAGAAACCCCGGCTTTCTGAGTTGCTTAATCACCCGGTTCAAGGAACTTCGGCTGATATGTTGAAAGTGGCGATCGCTCGTTTGTTCAAACTCTTACCCAAGACTGGAGCAAAGTTGATTGGTGTGGTACATGACGAAATTTTGTTAGAGTGTCCAAAGGTAACTTTAAAAAGAACCACTCGCCTTCTAAAAAAAGTGATGGTGGAAGCTGGAGAGCTATATCTACAGCAAGTTCCGGTTGAACTAGAAGTAAGAATTACTTCGTCTTGGGCTTGAAAAAAAGTCGCTATTTTAACCATAAATAGTCCGATTAATTTGTCTATTTTTCTAAGAGGAAGTATTATTTATCAGACACCTCCTGTATTGGCTTCTCTGCCTAGTTATCAATTATTCAAGATTGCAGCAATGAAAAATAGTACATTGCTGCGATCGCCAACAAGAGTAGCATAGTAAATAGAAGTTCTACAACGCAGATAAAAAACTAACAACTTCAGGAGCAGAAGCCCTAGTAAAATTGGCAAAATCCCGTGGCAACCTGACATTAAGAGCAAATGCCATTGTGACTAAGACAAATTGCAGTCTTTCAGCTTCAGGGAAATTTTCTGCTGTATTCAAAATTAGACCAACCAATGATGTTGAACGAAACCGAAGTGACACCCTTTCAAATTTAATCTTCCAATAATCTATAAAAAAAGGTAAAATCAGTCGGCGATATGTCGCAGATAAGGGTTCACGATGTTGGTATATGAAAGGTGCGATCGCCATATGCAGGAGAATATCTGTTTCAAGCGGAGTATCATTTTGTAGCGTGGCAACTAAGAAGCCAATTGCTAGAAACACTTCTTCGGTTTGAGGATCGAACCTATTACTAAGATCTAGTATTTCGCTATATGAAACTTCTGGTAAGTAAATTTGTTCGAGTAGCTCTGCTGCTTGTAACCAAAGTTGCGGCTTCACTGCTGTTGCACTAATTTGGCGACATATTGCTGCTACTTCTGTCGCCTGTGAGCCTGCCAGTTCAAAAGAGCGTAGAGCCACTGTACCAATCTGGAAAACTACGGGGAGTAGTCCAACTAAGGCTGCATGATGTTCAGCATTCCGCCATAGTTCACTAGGCTTATTACCTAAAATGGTTTCGACATCAAGATCCAATCCTTGTGGAACTTGACCAAGCTGAAGCAGTTGCATATTAGCGACAAAAGAAGCTCCTGCATCCATTGCAAAATCGAGGACTTCAGCATAACGAGCATTTAACAGTAGATACGGAAGAGCCTCCAGACTGAGACGAGCGAAAACAGCACGCTGGTTTGTATCCCTTGCATCATCCATTCCTCTCAAAGCCCAAAAGGCTGCTCGCTCATCATTGCCAACGGAAGCTGCAAAAAATGTTAAATTGGCCAAAACCGTACTTTCTTTATTTCTGTCGTAATAATCTACTAATCCTAGATTTTGAGAAAAAAGAATACCTCGCTGCGGTGCTGCGTAATCTTCGCCATCCAGTGTTTTAGTTGGAGGACTACCAGTGCGGGCTAGATTAGAGAAATAACCCGATACATGACCGTATATAACAAAGAGTTTTTTCCAGGATTCTGTATCTGACCTACAAGCCAAAAGCTGCTCACCAGCACGATCCCACGTTTCAAACACAGATGCTAGTGAGCTGCCACCTAACCATTGGGAAATAGCAAGTTCACCAAGTGCTTTTACCAGTTCTATTTTATCAATAAGGCTATTAGTTTCTGCTAAATTTACGGCCTTTCTAGCAAATCCAACTGCTAACTGAGCATCTTGCTCTGCAGTTGCAATACTCATATATAGGAGAACTTTGAGGCGTCTAGAGGGATAAGCATTTGTTTCCTCACCTAATGCTTTGCTGAGCCAGATTACAGCCTGATTTTTTTTGTTAATGAATACATATTTTTGCCCTACAAGATCCTGGATCAAAAACCGAACTCGCGGATCTTCAGATGCTTGTAGAATTGCTGCTTTTGCAACAGCTACTATGGCATTTACATCTCCAAGATAATCTCCTAAAACAATAATTTTAGAACGTATAGCACACGCCCACAGCAGCTCTAAATCAAGTTTATTAGCACGTTCTGCCAAGTCTTCATAGGCAGCCAGGATTGCTGACCAATCCTGTTCTTCTTGAGGCTTCTCAGCCTCTTTAAGCCATAACTTTTCTGAAACTACCAAGCAACCTTGTTCAGCTACCTCATGATTAAAGGCAAACTGCCTCTGTTCGAGAGTAAGCTGCTCTATTGTGGTAATCCAGTCGCGAAGATGCTCCGGAGAAGTGATTCCTTGGCTATTTGTCCAAATCATGAATCCAAGTAATCCTTCATCAGAAAATGCTGGCTCATTGCTACCCGGTATTTGTGCATATGGTAGAAAGTGGAGTGCAGTTCTTAAATATCTATTGGCACGTATAGGGTCATTATCAAAGACGGAATTAGTAGCCATCATGGCTCCAAGAACGCCTATAGCATTTTTCTCGCTGGTATGCTCAAGGAGTGTATCTAAGTCTTCAACTAAATAAGATATAGATTTACCATATTTGTGTCGCGCAGCAATTTGCAAGCCACGCAGAAAGATACGAATGCCCAGATCCATTTGCTCAGGAAGTGGCAGACTACCCCATAAAGATAGCAATCCTCTGTCATCCACTAAAATCTCCATAGAATTTAGTTCTCCAAGAGCCGGAATCAGCATCAAGCCAGCTCGGTCAAAAACTTCTGCACCAAGGAAGTGAATAATTGCATTGATAACATCTTGCGGGCCAAGTTGGTGTCTAGATACAATCAGGTTTCCTAACGCTAAATGGCATGATTTTTTCGTCTCAACCAACAAATTATTTTCGCCTAGTTGCTTAACCAGGGGAGAAATGAGCAAACCTTCATCAACATCGCGTTGCACCCAAAGTCCAACTAGAGTATGTAGGCGCTCGCTAGGTCTTTCCAAAACTCGGTTAACAGATGCGACAGCTTGCACCTCAATCAGCGAAAAGCTACCAACGGGCAAACAGAGACGGTATAACAACTCTCTGGTATCCTCATCCTCAACAGAATCCAATACACGCCTAGTTATCTGGCTGTTGAGTGCAGCTTGATACTCACCTTTGAGTAGCCTCTCATATACTTCTTCATTAAGTTGCCAACTGTGCTTGCTTAAATCTCGTGCAATAGTAGTGAGTAATACTGGGTGTTGCTGTGCGATTGCGTTTATGCCTCTGAGCAAATTTGCACTAATCAAAGAACTTGGTGCACCGTAAGATTGAAGGATTTCAGCAGCTTCATCATCAGTAAAAAGTGGAACTTTTATTGAACGAAGAATTGTATTTCCTATAAATTCCTCAAGACTGAATGGAAGCTGATAGGGGCTGGTTGACAAGATCCGAACATCATGTAATCTGCACGCTCTCGTTAGCTGAATCAGTTTTTCTGAAAGTTCATCACTACCTGAAAGTTCTGGCAGATCGTCCAGCACTAGCATTGCACCTTCACCAAGTCTTTCACATAGCTGGCAGTACCACTCGTATTGATTGCTTTGCGATGTTGTGCCCCTTAGTTCTCTACAGACCGCATCTAATTGCTGACAGGCTGCTCTACGGGTTAAGTCCCGCAACCGCACCCAAGCACGACAAGTGCCAATAGCTTGAGCCACTAATATAGCGAGGTGGGTTTTACCCGCTCCAGCCATACCGTCAATGGCTATCCAACTATAATCGTTGAAAATGCTTATTATTGATTTGACAGTTTGCTCCCTATGACTTGCATTCTCTGCAAGCAGGGGAATACTAATATTTGGTGGAGTTGGAAAGTAATTAATTGCTACATCAACACCCTGCTGTTGAATCAAGCGCTGCACTTGGTCATTAACTTGTGAAGCGATCGCATCAGGGAGCTTTGTAAAATTTTGCTCCAGAGTCCCCACGCGCGATTCAAGGTTCAAGACATTAACTATAAGATTTTGCAACAGGTTATGGTCTCTCTCACTTAGCGTAGGAAGTGAAAGCTGATGCGTTCGCTCTTCTACTGTGAGTTGTTTGATATCAGGCTGAGAAAGTAGTTGAAAAACTTTGAGGAAAAGCCTTTGATACTGATCCTTTGCTTGAATTTCATTTGTAGCATACTCTTGTCGAATGAGAGTTTGTAGAATCCAAGTTCTTAATGATTGAGGATCTGGTGTATTCGTACTCCACTCAAAGCTACAAATTAGATCGAGTAGTTCCTCCTTGCTAGCGGCTGTGATAAAATTCCGAAATACTGTCCAAGTTGTATCAGAAAACTTTTCGGGTTTAGAGTCTTTACTTAGAATTATACGGATTCCCTCTAAAGCTTCATTTTGAGAGATTTCTGTTAGAGTCCCTTGGCGGATCTGTTCCCATACAAAAATGCCTTCTTTTTTCTTAAGCATTTCTGGAGAAGGTCTCTCTTTAGTAACTAAGGCAGTAGTTGTGTAAAGAAAATTTAATGTCTGCTGCAAATTATTCTTACGATGCTCAACAAAATTAGCAATGGCTGTGACAGCACTCCAAAGCGTAACAGAAGAGTTGTAGTTTTTGACCTGTTCGAGTCGTCTTTCCTCTTCTCCAGAAAGTGAACGGGAAATTAAATCTATATCCTCCCCACACTCTAGTTCTAGGAATTCTCCGGGTTGCAAAGAAAGCCAACGCTCAATGGTCAGATCAACCTGATAGACATATCCTCGAATGGTGTCCGATGCGTCTCTGTTAGGCTGTGGAGTGAAAGCAGACATAGTTAAATATACAGCGAATTCCAGGTTTATGAAGTACAGTAAGGTTTCATTTCCCTGTTCATATACTGGCTTTAGTGTACTCTATATACCTAGAATATGCTGTACTTAGATGGGTAAATGCTCTCCCTCTATGTGGATATCAGAAGCAGCCAGCCTTCTCCAGAGTAGCCCTCAGAAGTTGGCTACCCAAACAATTCCTGTAACGGAATAGAAAATCGCGATCGATCCTGCCCACTAGCCGATCTAGCATAAGTTGCTTGATTGCGAATCGCTAGAATCTGATCCTCATCGCGAAGCATCGACGGCGTAAACTGGTAACGCTGTTGCCGCAAATCCTGCAAAGTCACCTTCAATTCATCCGGCTGTTTCTCTTGTACCCGATCGCGATAATATATCTCCTCAGCACATTTTCTCACGGCATTGCCTATTTCTGCGGGTGTACAAAGCCTGTAATCTCTCAACAGAATCCGCCACTCATCATCTGTCCAAGGCGACTCAGAAGCATTACGAAACTCAGGAAAATATTTTTTGAGATGAAGATTAAAAATTTCATACATCGCCCCTTCGTGAGGCAAATCCACAAAGAAAATATCATCAAAGCGACGAATTAATTCCGGCGGTAACATCCCCAAACGGTTAACTGTCGCCACGATATAAATTGGGTATTGATGCTCTTGCATCCACGTTAAAAGCTTCCCCGATAAGCGCCTAGAAACACCGCCATCTGCATTGGAATCCCACCCTGCAAAACCTTTATCAAAATCATCCCAATAGAGAATTGTAGGACTTAAAGCCTGAGTCAGTTCCAGCAATTCGCGCAAAGCTAAATCTGGTCTGGAAGAACCGACAATCGAACCCCAATCAGCCGCCAACAGCGGTACTCCCATCTTCTTAGCCGCAAGTTTAGCACTCAGACTTTTGCCCGTACCCGGCGGCCCCCAGAGAATCATTCCCTTGGGAAATTTGAGTCCGTATTTCTCTGCTTCTGGACTCAACAGAGAAGCTACCTTTGACAGCGACTCATCTAGCAAGTCTAAACCACCTGCATCCGGCACATCTGCCTCGGCAATAAATTCTAGGCCTCGCCCCCGCAACTTGTTAACCTTGTGGTCGAGCACCAACCGCGCTATTTCCTCCACAGTCGAAGCAAAAGCTAGCGATCGCTCCAAAATCAACTCGATCTCACCTTGGGGCAACCCCTGGCAAGCTCGAACCAAAGCAGTTTGCAACACCTCGTCACCTTTGTCGCCAAGCCAAGGATTGCGATCCCAAAACAACTCCACCACCTTTTGCGCTGCAACTCGGGACGGTAATGGAGTCGTCAGTACGGGAATCAGCGGCTGCAAGTTCACCGGCAGTTGTATGTAGTTTTCCAGCATCACCCAAAACTGAGGAACCGCAGACCAAGATGAGTGATAGTAAGCATTTGCCAGTTGAAACCCCAGACGCGAACTCACCTGACCGGATTCGTCAAAATCTAGCACTCCCTCAAGAATGTAAATTCCCTCTCTCTTACTCTCTAATAGAAACTCAAGCACGTCAGAATCTGGGTGCAAGTCAGTATTTTGCAAGATACACTGACCGTCCCGACTCACAATTTCCTGCAAGCAACTGTACCCAGAGTTCCAAAAGAAAACAGGCAAATGCAGCTCCTGCCCCCAATTGTGAAACTGTGCTAAAACTCTGATTCGGTCAGGCGTGTAATACTCCAGCCCGACAATCTTAATGCCTCTTTGGGCCAAAGCGAGCCAGTCATTGATGGTACGCATAAATTCAACGGTAAGAAATATTCAAAGGTACTCTTCTCATTGATATGCTACGGTCGAGCGTTGCCATCAGCCAATAGTTCTACAGCAGCCAAACCTACTCTTAATTCTTAGGAATTATTTACCGAATTTCCTCAATATACATAATTATGTATTTCGGCTGCTCTCAAAAAAACACACCGAATTATTACATAAATTTATTTCAAACTAACAAATTTATAAATAATTGTTAATCCCCTAAAAATAATTATAAATTTGATGAAATTTGAGAGCGCCTAACGGCGCTGTTAGCCGTGAAGTAGTTTAATTAAATCAAATTTCATGGCTACAACAACAGCTAAAAACCATAACTCTCGCCCATCCAATGGAGCGGTGACTTTGAATGGCAAAAGCAATGGTGCTGCTAAGTCAAAGAGTCCAGCAACAGCTACCCAATCACAGGTCAGTCGCCGTTCGACACTCACTGTAGAAGAGCAAGCAGACGCACTTCTAGACCGCGTGCGAACTACCATTCTGAAAAAGTTTGGAGTCAAAATTCAACTGCGCGAAAAACGCCTCCAAACTAAGGTAGGTCACGCTACCAAGGAAAAACTAGGTTTGGATATTGCTGCACAGTTAAAAAAACGCGGCAAAACGATGAACTGGCAGCGTTGGAATAACGAAGTGTTTCCAGCTCTATTTGGTCAACCCGATGCACTGCGCCACGATATGGAAGTCATTGCGCTTGTGATGGCAAAACTATACGATGTTTTCGAGCTTGACCCGCAAGAAGCAATTAAAGGTCTTGTCAAATTCAATCAAGAATCGCTTGCTAAACGCAATAGCTATAACAAGCAGGATGAATCCGATGATGAAGATGATGATGATGTGGATGACTTAGAAGATGAACTTGATGCTGATGAAGATGAGGAAACAGATGAATCCGAAGAAGACTTGGATGAGGACAGCGAAGAAGACTTCGATACCGAGGACGAAGAAGATGAGGACGAAGAAGATGAAGACGAAGACTTAGAATAGTCTTTCGCCGTCACTCAATTTTATAGCTTTCCTTCACCAGTGCTTTTGTCGAATATGTAAAACTCTGCTCTGCCTAAAAAAGGCTGAACAGAGTTTTTTTTCTCATATTATTAGAGTAGGTTAACTAACCTTAACTATAATAATTAGTTGGTTAAATTTTTCAACTATTTTAATAAAACTGAATTATCTATACAGCTATTGCTGTTATTTAAAAAATTAAAACTTTTTGATTAACTAAAAAAGGCAGCTATTGCTGCTGTGGAAATGAACAAAATTGAATTCAGGAAAGCTGAAAAATGACAGTTACTGAAAAAGCTTACAAGACTAATGCAACCCATATCGCTAAAGCGCAAAAAACTCACACAAAAGCGCTAGACAAGTGTATTAGTTACAACGATAAACTTCGCCTAATGGTACTAGAAGTTTTGAGAGAAGAATCAGGTCGGGAACTTGCAAGCGTTGCTCGCTTTAACGGCGGCGAATTTGATTGGGAGACACATAATGCCCAATTTCGCGCTGACTACAGCGAGACACCTTTAAAAGAATTGATGCGTGCTAGTCGCATCCTATACGGATTGACCGATATGGATGCAATCCGCGATCGCCGCGCCAAGCATCGGGGGATTCGCAATCAACGACTCGCCCGTCAGAGCAGCCCAGTTGCTTCCAGCTCCCAAAGTGTGTACGAAGAAGTCGATGTTGCTGACGACGACATCGATGATTTGGATTAAGTCGCTTGAGCAACTAAGAATCTCAAAAATAGCCTGTTAAGGGCGGCTTCCCCACTCCTCATTGATTCTAGGAGTGGGGAAGCTTATTGCCACCCACCCACCCTTTGATTCAGAGCTATTTTACTTTGTAAAAACCGTATTTGACCTAGATGCGGATTTTAGAGGGATAAAAAAGGAGGAAAAAAGAGGAGAAAAGTTAGAGTCGATTAGGGAGTTACCCCCCTAACCTCTCCTTCAGAACCGGACGTGAGACTTTCACCTCATCCGGCTCCTTGATAATTCCACCCTTGTTATGGGTACGAGCTAGAACGGTTTATCATCGTGGTTTTTGTACCTTTCAATCCTACCTACATGGTCTTTATCAGTAGAGCCGTTAGTCCGGTTCTGATAGGTGTCGATGTTAGGGCTGATTTTTGGGTAGTTTGACCCGTCTTTAGCCGTTTTTGAATCGTGGCAGTGTCTATGCAGAAGTTGTAGATTGTCGTAGGCATCTTTACCGCCTAACGATGTTGGTTTAATATGGTCAACTTCTACAATGTCTGAACTCGTAAAGTACAAACCACAGTGAGAGCAAATACCCTTTTGTTTCTTGATTAATTTGGATACTCGGTTAGGAGTATCTGGGTACTCTCCCCTTCGCTCACTCCAATAAGACCAGTTACCGTTGTAAGGACTAACTTCACCTTTCACTTTTATGTGTCTTACGATTTCCGTATCAGAGTGTAAGGTTAATGCCATCCCTTCTTCGGTACTGAAACACCAATGTCTAGTGCCTACTGTTCGCCAGTATTTACTAACATTAATGTCCCCTTTTCCCCTAGGTTTTGCCCAAGCTCTTAACTTTTGATAAGTTAAGTTATCGACTTTAGAGTAAGTTTCCTTACTACAGACTGTGGAGTAATAGTTTGACCATCCCTTAATGATTGGATTTAGCTTGCTAATTAAGGCAGCTTGTGGGGCGGTTTTATGGGTGTCTATTACCTCAGCAATCTTGGTTAGATGCGTTTTGATTTTGGCTTTTGAGGGAGTAATTAGTGTTTTAAAGCCGAGCGGTGTTCCTTTTGTATTACTGGCACATCTGTAGTTACCTACTCTGTGCTGTTGTACATGGAATCCTAGAAACTCAAACCCGACATTACCATCAATCTCAATGAGGGAGTGGGTTAATTTTGTCTTACTTGGCTTTAACTCCAGTCCCATGTCACTTAACCATTCAGCGATTATCTCTTGACATTTTTTGACTACGCTTAAATCCTCATGGATAATCACGAAGTCATCAGCATAACGGATTAGGCTGAGGGCTGAGCGATTGTTCACTTTGCTTTTGTTACCTTTTAATGTTTCCGCGTACTGCTTAACTCTTTCTTCCATACCATGTAAGGCAATGTTCGCAAGTAAGGGTGAAATCACCCCGCCTTGTGGTGTACCCTCATTAGTAGGGAATAATTCATTTCTCACACAGTACCCTGCTTTTAGCCATGTCTTAATCTGACGGCTCAAGGTAGGGTATGTGTGTATTTTGGAGAGTAATGCTTTATGGTCAATACGGTCGAAGCATTTAGCAATATCAGCATCCAGCACATATTTGGCTTTCTGTTTAATACTGAGGTATATTGCCTCAACTGCATCGTGACAGGAACGTCCCGGTCTAAAACCGTAAGAGTTAGGCTCAAATTTTGCCTCCCACTCAGGTTCTAACGCTAGTTTAACTAACGCTTGCAAGGCACGGTCTTCGATTGTAGGTATCCCCAGAGGTCGTTTTTCGTCACTACCGGGCTTTGGAATCATTACCCTTCGAGTAGGTTTGGCTTTCCCAGTAATTCTCAACCGTTTAACCAGTTTTGTCCGTTGGATGGGAGAGATTGTTTTCACACCGTCCACACCAGCAGTGTTTTTCCCGTGGTTATCTTGAGTCACCCTACGTACCGCGATACACTTTGCAGACCAAGACCTAATCAGGGTATGCTGAAGTTTGCGAACTGCTTTGACATCACCTCGTAAACTTGCTTGAAATATACGTTTTTGCAACTTAAAAGTCACCCTTTCTAGCTTGCGCCAGTTGATGTCTTTCCACTCCACCGTCTGATTGTTCAGCGTTTTAGATGTATTCATTGCTACTAGGTTTACTCCTTTGAAATTACCGAGTATCTGTCAGCCTATCTCTGTCATTACAACAGAGCCTTCGCTTCTGATACCATCCCGCTTTTAATTACCATTCGTTAGCTACTTACTGGTTATCGACCGAACCCAGAGATAATTAGAAGTTACTTCGTTCCGATTACACATTTGTTTGAGTCTTTTAGCTGTGATGCTTTCCACCGGGTTTACGGGCGGTGCTTATAAGTCGGGCGCTGAACCGCTTATGCCCTATCCTTGCCTTTTGGCTTGGTGTTAATCAGCTTTTACCGTATTTTTCAACGGGTTTATGCCTTGATTCAATCAGTTACACCATTAACATTTACGATGGTTCAAACACATCTTTGCTTTCGCTACGCATGGACTCTCGCTCGACAGGTTTCTGGGTTGACTCCCGAAAGTTCTGCCTTTTAGCCCCGCTTTAACCTATTAGTTGCTACCTAATAAACTAGGGGTTATGCTTTCACCGCTGCACTTGCGGGGTAGGACTTGTCGCACAGCGACTCACCTACAAATGTAATCAGTTATCACCAGTTTCATCAACTGGTATAACCGTCCCATAAGGGTTTGAAGCCTTATTTTAGGTTAAACGAATCGCACCAGCACATTTATTACTCATTACACCTACAATTTCCTACTTTTAGCCTCACAATCAGTATAAATGCCTATCATTTTTTGTAAAGAATTGTTGCTTTTGGCGTGATTTTTTGTGTTTTAGACCCTTGTAAATCCTCCTCAATCCTCCTAATTAGTGCGCTAGTCGCATAGCAAGCCATGTCAAATAGACGTTATAGGGGGGTAAAAATGATCGATTTATGGTTTTTATGGTTTTTGCAAGAGTGCCAGAGGAATTGTTGGGAGTTGAAGTTAGCTCACGTTCACTTTCGACAGCCTTGGCTCGAAAGTTTGGCTCGCTCGCTGTTTGGACTTTGATAGAACTGTGCATGACGCGAGCGTGAGTCGATATTGAAGCCAGGAGCGAGCCACTTGGTGTACAGGGCAGCCACCTTTACGATGGAGCGTCGCCGGGTACGACACAAGCCAGTTGGTGCAGTTCGGCATTAGCGGCGGATGCCAAGAGCTTTCGCGCCTTGCCCTCCTGTTTTTTATCTCGCAGTCAGTAAAGATGTCGATGCTCGCTGTGATGATCGTTTGTCCGACAGCGAGCATCGAGCTTGGATTTAACTCGCCATGAGAGGCCCACGCTTTTGCTTGTAGGTCGGGTGCCAGCAAATCCGACATCGACCATAGCTTTATCAGTCACAAAGATAGCTAGGAGTCGAAAGTTGGATGTTGGCAGTTTGGACTTCAACAGAGCACAAGCGTGAGCAAGTGAGTCGATAGAATATTCAGTTAACTTGTAGTACAAATAGCTACATTTCTCATTAAGGCTTAAAAAAGTATTAAACCTGACCTTGCGGTTGGGATTCCGTATTCATGAGGATGCATTGTTTTTGTTTCTGCACGTAAAAGTCAGGTTTGCGATCGCAAAAACATTGCTTGCCACCAAAACTAAACAGCCCTAACCGACCTCAATAGACCAATGCACTCTCGGCACAAAAAAGCAGTAATTTGGCAGGAAATTGCAGGCGGCAAGCCGGACATCTTCGGATAAAAACAGGTAGAGTGCAGCCCCTGCAAATGCCTCTAGTCGAGCGTGATTTTATACTGCTTTCCGTCTGATTTTATACTGCAAATGCCTGACTTTAGGGTACACAAAAATTAGCTATTTTTTTGGTGGTGGCTTCGATCTAGGTGCGAGTCCCTCACAGATAAGTCTGCAGGAATTAGACAAATGTTTTCATAGGATTAACTCAATTTTTTTGGGGTGAATTTGCGGATTTTGTGGTCATCTGCGCACGGTAGGCGGTTGTTCAGATGGTGTAAGTTCGTTCCAGATTGCAGCGCGATCGGCGTACCCGCGCTGGCAAACATCGGCTAGCACATTCTGAATGTCGCTCGCTGGAAGTCGATCACTGGTAGCAATTGCCAATCGCACGAACATGACGCACTCGCCTTGGGTAGCCGGGTCTATGCTTATGCTTCCTCCGTTAAGCCCAATTTTCAGAATCAGGCGCGAATCTGTTTTCGGAATTTGAAGGTGGCTCAAAATCTGGTAGCAAATTAAGCTGATGGGATTGAGCGTCTACTGTTTCGGTTGGCGACGGAGGTTCCGGCGCTAACTCCGATGGGGCGATCGGCACCAATGACTGTTCTGGCGTCAGCGTCTGTATTGGCTCTGCTTTTTTGTCACTCCTGCTGTTGACTGTTCAAAGGAAAGTTTCGAGAGGGCTAAAGGCTCAGATGGAGTTTGTGGATCGACCTCGGACTCTGAGACTAAGTAACGCCCGTCAAGGTTGAATTGTTTTGTAGGTTTACCTCCAATGACTGAAATCTCGCGATCGAGAGCAATCCGACACATCTCATCGGGCCACACTTTAACTACGGTGGCCCGCTCGTTTATATATTCTTGAGCTCCGGGATACTGGACCGAAACTTTTACTCGATCGCCGGGGTTCCAATTCACCCTCGGTGCAATCAGCGGGGCTGTCTGTGCTGTTGGTTCTGCGGACGGTTCCTCCGGAGCGAGCGGAACTTGCGATCGATGACGCTCGCAATTCGTTTCGCCCCCCTTCGCGGAGATTAATGCCGAAAGCTTCGTCAAACCGCCGTTCGAGAGATTCGGTAATAAGTCCCACGCAAAGGGCTAAGGCTAAAGATAAGCGAGTATTAATTTACAATTATGCTTTCGATATCAAGATTTTAAATTACTGTTGTCGGCTTTACACTTTGCTGATTTTTAAGTTTACAAAGCGCTCTGATTGTTTGATGGAATGGGTAGCGCAATGGGCTGGAAACAGGAGCTATTATCACAAAGATTATCGGTATGTTCCCCTCAATGGAAACCACCGAGTCTTAGGAGATTGCACGGCCGCTTTTGAGCTCATCAAACTAATGGTAGTGGATTCGGATCAAATCAATTGCCGCGTGCCGATTCCAGAGAAGAAGCTATGATATCCCAATCCATCGCATCATCAGGGAACAGGGATAATTGCCCCGGCGATACGTTGGACTGCCCGCGGTTGTGATAGGAAAGGTGACACGCAGTACAAAGGGCGATTAAGTTTTCTAGGCGGTTGTCCTCCGGTATCCGATTGCGATGATGCACCGTCAAAGTTAAGGCGCATCGTTCAGATTTGGTTAAGCCACTTGATTTACCGGGTCGAAGGCATTGTTGATGGCATTTAGCACAATGCCACCCCGCGTTTTCTTTCACGGAGAGCGCAATTTCTCGCCAATTGTCGGGATACCTCTTGGGTTTAGGCATAGCGGTAAAAGCTCATCTTTCCAAAATATAGCGCTCGCTCTGTTAAGTAAATTCAATTCAAAATTATCAGCAGCTAATCAACTTCAACGCT
>NZ_JAUBOJ010000053.1:0-26386 GCF_036700185.1 Microcoleus sp. BM001215392
ATATAAGTTATTAGTTATAATTTTATATTTACTGCGGTCATGCTTCGCCCCTACAAATATATTTGCACTCATTGAGATGCACCCAGTCGCACCAGTCAAAAATGATTTTACTATATGTCTACATTCTCTGAGTCTGTGAATCCACATCTATTATTAAATCGCGTCGCGGTTCTCGCTACCATGCACCAAAAAGAACTGGTGATGGCTCCGATTTTGGAACGGGAATTAGGCGTAAAAATCATAGTACCTACCGATTTTGATACGGACAAATTTGGCACGTTCACTAGAGAAGTTAAACGTTTAGGCACTCAAATAGAAGCGGTTCGATTAAAAGCAGCAAAAGCTTTGGAAATTGCGGGCGAAACTCTGGCTTTTGCCAGCGAAGGCAGTTTCGGGCCTCACCCAATGATGCCGTATCTGCCAGCTAATAGAGAAATCGTAATTTTATTAGATAAAACCCACAATCTCGAACTTGTCGGCGAATCTTTGTCGGTGGAAACTAATTACAGTCACCAGTTAGTTTCTAGTGTAGAAGAAGCCAAAGTTTTTGCTAACAAAGTGGGATTTCCAGCACACGCACTGGTTGTGATAACGGGGGCTGCTGCCGCAGGTAATAGTGAAATTGTCAAGGGAATTGTTACAGAAAAACAGTTGTTTGATGCTGTTAGGGCCGGTATCAACAAATCAGTTAGTGGTAAAGTTCATGTCGAAACAGATATGCGGGCGATGTACAATCCGACTCGGATGCAAAACATCGAAAATGCCACTCTGGATTTAGTAAAAAAATTTAAGCAATTCTGCCCTGAGTGCGGTTGGCCGGGATTTGATATTGCCCAGAATAAAATAGGATTGCCCTGCGGACTTTGCTATTTTCCGACTCAGCTAGTGCGATCGACAATTTATCTATGCAAAAACTGCGGTTATACTAAAGAAGAACTGTTTCCCGACGGTCGAGAGACTGCCGATCCCGCTCAGTGTCAGTATTGCAACCCTTAAAATTAAGTTACTAATGATAGCCGTAGCAACCGAACGCAACTGGAAACCCGTTATTAAAGAATTTGAAACCGCAGTCGGCAAAAACGGGGTAGTCCAGCGCCGCGAAGAATTGATTGTATACGAGTGCGACGGACTCGCCAGCTACCGCCAGCGCCCCGCCCTGGTGGTATTGCCGCGAACTACTGAGGAAGTGGCAAATGTGGTCAAAATATGCGATCGCAATTCAATTCCTTGGGTGGCCAGAGGCGCAGGAACCGGGCTGTCCGGCGGCGCTTTACCCGTAGAAAACTGCGTGTTGATTGTCACAGCCCTGATGCGAAAAATCCTGAAAGTAGACTTAGAAAATCAGCAAGTAGTCGTACAACCGGGAGTAATTAATAACTGGGTAACCCAAGCAGTTAGCGGCGCAGGTTTTTACTACGCGCCCGATCCTTCCAGTCAAATTGTTTGTTCGATTGGTGGCAACGTTGCCGAAAATTCTGGTGGCGTACACTGCCTCAAATACGGAGTGACAACCAATCATATTTTAGGATTGAAATTGGTAATTCCAGACGGTTCGATTGTCGATGTCGGCGGCGAAATTCCGGAAATGCCAGGTTACGATTTAACTGGTGTATTTGTTGGTTCCGAAGGCACTTTAGGAATAGCCACAGAAGTTACTTTGCGAATCTTGAAAGCGCCGGAATCGATTTGCGTTCTGTTGGCAGATTTTCCTAGCATAGAAGCAGCGGGCGAATCGGTTTCGGATATTATCAGCGCTGGGATTATTCCCGGCGGCATGGAAATCATGGACAATATCAGCATCAATGCTGTAGAAGATGTCGTAGCAACGGGTTGTTATCCGCGCGATGCGGCCGCAATTCTGCTCGTAGAAATCGACGGTTTAGAAGTGGAAGTTGCGACAAACAAACAGCGAATTTCTGATATTTGCAAGCAGAATGGAGCGCGAAATATCACAACAGCTCACGATCCAGAAACGCGGATGAAAATTTGGAAAGGGCGGAAAGCTGCTTTTGCGGCTGCGGGTCATCTCAGCCCGGATTATTACGTGCAAGATGGCGTAATTCCGCGCACGCAAATGGCTTATGTTTTGAAAGAGATTGAGGGTTTGAGCGAGAAATACGGCTACCGAATTGCGAATGTATTTCATGCGGGAGATGGGAATTTGCACCCGCTAATTCTGTACGATAACTCGGTAAAAGGTGCGCTGGAAAAGGTGGAAGAATTGGGCGGGGAAATTCTCAGGCTGTGCGTGAAGGTTGGCGGCAGTCTTTCGGGGGAACACGGGATTGGTGCTGATAAGAAGTGTTTTATGCCGGATATGTTTTCGGAGGTAGATTTGGAGACGATGCAGTGGGTGCGTCAGGTGTTTAATCCGAAAGGTTTGGCGAATCCTGGGAAGATGTTTCCGACGCCGAAGACTTGCGGGGAAGCTGCGAGGGCTAAGGTGGAAACTATGAAGAAGTTGGAGGGTGCGGAGGTGTTTTAAGGCGTTGTGTATGAGAGTTGAGGGCGTGTTTTTAAACCCGGAGATCCCCCCTAGCCCCCCTTAACAAGGGGGGGACAAGAGCAGTCAAAGTCCCCCTTTTTAAGGGGGATTTAGGGGGATCGAGACTGGACTATAAGTGACATCTATTAATGTGTTTTATCTTAACAGTAAGGTGCTTGCTGCATCCGACACTAATGTGCGATCGGCATTTTGATAACAAATTCCGTGCCTTTGCCCAATTCTGAAGTACAATAAAATTCCCCTTTGTGTCTTTCTACAATAATTTGATAGCTAATTGACAAACCCATTCCGGTGCCTTTACCAACGGGTTTGGTAGTAAAAAATGTATCGAATATGCGCTGCTTGACTTCCTCAGTTATTCCCTGCCCGTTGTCAGCAATTTTGATTTCTACAAAATTGCCGACAACTTCTGTGCAAATTATAATTTGGCGAAAATTTTTGGGCATTTCTTGAAAATTTGGCATAATGTTTCCATCATCTAAAGCATCGATCGCATTGCTGAAAATATTCATAAAAACTTGATTTATTGGCCCGGCAAAACACTCGATAGGCGGCAAATTTCCGTATTTTTTGATAATTTGAATTGGCGGCATTTCGCCGTTTCCTTTCAAGCGGTGATTGAGAATTAACAGCGTGCTGTCAATACCTTCGTGGAGGTTAACGGGTTTCATCTGTGAATCGTCGTGCCGCGAAAAGTTCCGCAGCGACTGCACAATCTGGCAAATGCGCTCGACGCCTACGCTCATTGAAGACATGATTTTGGGTAAATCTTCAGCTAAAAATTCGAGATCGTTATCTGCTGTTTTTTGTTGAATCTCAGCGACTGGATTGGGATAATGTTGTTGGTAAAGTTCTAGGAGCTGAAATAAGTCTTGAGTATAGCCTTTGAGATGAGCGAGATTCCCGTGAATAAAGCTGACTGGGTTGTTAATTTCGTGAGCGACTCCGGCTATTAGCAATCCCAAACTAGACATTTTTTCGCTCTGAACTAATTGGGAATGAGTGGTTTTGAGTTCCTCAAGTGCTGCTGCTAGTTGTGCTGATTGTTCTCTGCTTTGCGCTTCGGAATTTTGCAAGGCTTCTTCGGCTTGTTTGCGATCGGTGATGTCTCTCTGTACGCCGATGAAATGAGTTAATTTCCCGGTTCTATCGCGCACGGGAGATATTGAGAAATAATTCCAAAAAGCTGTTCCGTCCTTGCGGTAATTCTTTAATATTACCTGACATCCGCTCTCTGCTTTCAAGGCTTGACGGATAATTTCTAGCGCCTTGGAGTCGGTATCGCTTCCTTGTAAAAATCGGCAGTTTTTCCCGAGAATTTCTTCCCGTCGATAGCCTGTCATGCTTTCAAATGCGGGATTGCAATAAATAATTGGATGTTCTGGGTTGGTGGCGTCAGAAATTGTAACTCCGGTGCTGGTAGCGGCCATAGCCCGATCGTACAACCAAAGCATTTCTTCTGCGCGCTTGCGATCGGTAATGTCCCGCAAGGTGGCTAAATAAGCCATTTCTCCCTCCCATTCCGTTTCCACCACCCGCATTTCTACTACAGCGTTGGCTTTGTGCTGGCGAATAGCTTCAACTTCTGTTTGTATGACCCGCATTCCTGGTGTTTCTGTTTCTCCAACTTGGTGAATAATATCCGTGTCCATCTCTATGTCGCAAGCTGAACCTTCTACTACTAAATTGCCAAAAAATGCTTGACCTAAAAGTTGCTCTGCTTTGCAGTTAAATAGCGCTTCTGCTGACGGGTTGGCAAAACAGACAAGGCCTTGCTTGTTGACGATTGCGATCCCGTCAGCATTTTTGGCGATCGCATTCTTAAACCGAGATTCACTCGCTTTCAAATCCTGTTTTAACTGTTCTATTGCTTCCTGCATTTGCTGCATTTCGCAAACATGAATAATGTGAGAATGTGAAAGGTTAATCTCGGCAGAATTGTCGGCAGATTTTTGGGGTAAATCTTGACGATCTCTTTTAGGGGTCATATTATTAGCAAGTGTTTTCTGGGTAGTGCTAATATTGCCGAGCTGATTCTCGGGTTCGGCTTGTTGAAAAAACATATTTAAACCTTCGCTTTAATTATGGTGTCGAACTCGCCTGGTTTTTAGGCTTTTTTATGAACTGAACAATTTACACCCAATGCTAACACATCACTTTGAAAATTCCTCCTAAAATAGGGTAGAGATTCCAGAGCGATCGCCATCTAATTATCTATTGCTTGTTGGCTAAGTAATTTCAACAACATCGGCATTTACGTAGTAGCAAGACTAACTATTAAGGCTATATATGACTTCAATCCCGCTCGCGCCTGACAAAATAACAGGAGCCAGCGGCAAGTTCTAAATATTTAAAAGCAACTGCCAAGTATAAATTATTATACGATTTATAAAATAAATACGCTATAAAAAAGCAGACTCATCTATTAATCGAGACAATAATCACCATTGCCAATTAGCAAATTATGTACCTGCCGCCAGATTTGATATAGAATGTAACCTGTCTATTTTTGCGATCGCAATTTCAAACCAATGGCACGTCTAGCACTTCTGAGCGTATCCAATAAAACCGGGCTAATCGACTTAGCGCGCAGTCTAGTAGAAGAATTTGAATTTGACATAATTAGCAGCGGCGGGACAGCAAGCGCCCTCAAAGAAGCAGGAATTCCAGTCACGAAAGTTGCGGAATATACTGGTTCTCCCGAAATTTTGGGCGGGCGAGTCAAAACACTTCACCCGCGAATCCACGGAGGTATTTTAGCACGCCGCGATGTAGCGCAAGACCTCGCAGATTTAAGCGAAAATCAAATTCGGGCGATCGACTTAGTTGTAGTCAATTTGTATCCATTTGAACAGACAATTGCCAAACCAGGGGTAACACTTGCAGACGCAATTGAGCAGATAGATATCGGCGGGCCGGCGATGCTGAGAGCATCAGCTAAAAATCACGCTCATTTGACAGTTTTATGCAATCCAGAACAGTACAATACTTATTTAGCAGAACTGCGCCAAAACGGCGCGGAAGCATCCTTAGAGTTTCGGCAAAAGTGCGCGTTAGAAACATTTCAGCATACAGCAAATTACGATCGCGCGATCGCCAATTATCTCAGCAGCCAATCCCAGCCAGCAGAATCGAAGCTAACACAGGAGTTTAGTGTATCGGGAACAGAGCTGCAAACACTCCGCTACGGCGAAAATCCCCACCAAGCCGCCACCTGGTATCAAAGCGGAACTACACCGACAGGCTGGACGACTAGCACCATTCTGCAAGGCAAAGAATTAAGCTACAATAATTTAGTAGATTTAGAAGCAGCAAGACGGTTAATTGTAGAATTCCCAGAAACTCCCGCCGCCGCTATTCTGAAGCATACAAATCCTTGCGGTACAGCCTTGGGAGCGACTATTTCCGAAGCGTATCAAAAAGCTTTCGACACGGATTCAGTCTCAGCTTTTGGCGGAATAGTCGCCCTGAATCGCCCGATTGATGCTGCTACCGCCACAGCGCTAACTCAAACATTTTTAGAATGTATTGTCGCCCCAGGCTGCGAACCGGAAGCGGAAGAAATTATCAAGAAAAAGGCGAAGGTTCGAGTATTAATTTTGCCGGATTTGACTCAAGGCCCAGCACAAACTGTGAAAGTAATTGCAGGCGGTTTGCTAGTACAAGAATCGGATAATGTAGTAGAAGAAACTAGCAAATGGCGCGCAGTTACACAGAAGCAGCCGACTGTGGGAGAGTTAGAAGAATTGCTGTTTGCTTGGAAAGTAGCGAAACACGTGAAATCGAATGCGATCGTTGTGACGCGCGATCGCACTACAATCGGTGTCGGCGCCGGACAAATGAACCGCGTGGGATCGGTTAAACTAGCGTTGGAACAAGCAGGAGAGAAGAGTAAAGGAGCAATTTTGGCTAGCGACGGCTTCTTCCCCTTCGATGATTCGGTAAAAACGGCTGCTGAGGCGGGGATAATTGCGATCGTCCAACCGGGAGGAAGTATGCGCGATAAAGATTCGATCGCAGCAGCAAACGAACTCGGAATCACAATGGTTTTCACTGATATCCGGCACTTCTTGCATTAGGAATAATGCCTATAGCAATGCTCAATTGTGTACGATAGTGTAGGGATATAATAGTGTTTGGGTGTCAGCTTAACCCGAAAGACCGCCAGGGGTTAAAACCCCTGGCTAATAGCTGAAGTCCTCGGTCGAGGACTAATGAGTTCTTGAGTCCTCGACCGAGGACTTTCGCTATTAGACAGGGACTTAAGTCCCTGGCGGACTGTGGGTTTAACGCGATTGTTGACACCAATCAACACTATTATGTCCTAACGAATTCCCAGTTGCGTCCTTAAAAAAATTATGACTTACACTGAACAGCAAATTCAACCCCAAGACGTAAAAGTTAAAATCCTGCTGACCGGCGGACATCAGTGCACCATTACGCTCAAATCCGACACACCATTATTGCACAGCCTTGTCAAAGCATTAGTCGATCGCGCGCAACAGACAGTAGGTTTTTCCAGCTTATTTCAAATCCCCATAGACGACGGGCGTTCCAGCCTTTCCTTTCCCGCCGAACACCTAGTCGGATTAGTCACAGAACCCCCAATTTTATTGCAGCAACCGCAACCGCAGCAGCCAGCAATCCCCCTAGAAATCCGCCTAGAAATTCCCGCAGAAATTCCCACAGAAATTCCCGCACCCGCGCCTGTAAATGACGACTTAATATCTCGCTACGCCCAAATAGATAACTTTTTTACAGCCGCAGAAAAGAACAAACTAATTAAATATGTTTTAGCCAAAGAATCAGAATTTGTGACTACCAGCACCTCAACAAATGCCGAAGATTACCGTCGCTCAATGGTGCTCCACTCCTTCCCGGAATTTTCTACACTGATGGTGAATCGCATTAAAGCAATTCTCCCCGATGTGCTGCGTAAATTAAATATCCCAGCATTTCCGCTGGGTGACATAGAAGCTCAGTTAACTCTGCACAATGACAACAACTTTTACAAACTTCATAACGACAGCGGTTCGCCAGATACTGCCAGCAGATTTTTTACTTACGTTTATTATTTCAACCGAGAACCTAAGGCTTTTTCAGGCGGGGAATTGCTGATTTACGACAGCAAAGTCGAGAACAATTTTTATGTTGCAGATGAGACATTCAGAACGGTTGAACCTCGGAATAATAGCATTGTATTTTTTCTGAGCCGCTATATGCACGAAGTTTTGCGAGTTAGCTGTCCCTCGAAAGCTTTTGCTGATAGTAGGTTTACTATTAATGGCTGGGTGCGGAAAGCGGATTGAGACTTGTTGCATAAATATTTTATGAATAGCAAAACCGCAGATTTAAGGCAGATAAACGCAGATAAACGCAGATATTTTCAAGATAAGACGGCGGTTTCAACCGCGTCTATACAGACTAAACCCACCTCGGTGGGTTGAAGAATGGATGGTTAAAATTACATGGTCATGGGTTCCCAGACTCTAACCTGGGAACCTGTTAAATCGAAAATCGAAAATCTTATTACTCCTGTGCTCCGGCACTTTTGAGCAATTTCACAACAGTGGAATAACCTTTAAATTCAGCTAACATTAAAGCTGTATAATTGCCAGGATTTTTGTGATTTAACTCTGCACCAGCGGCGATTAAAATCTCTACTGCATCAGCATAACCGCGATGGGCGGCCCACATCACAGCAGTTGCGCCGGACTCATCGAGCAAGTTGACATCCGCGCCTTTTTCGACTAATATTTGGACGATCGCCAGATAACCGCGATCGCACGCCTTCATTAAAGCAGTTTTCCCTAAATCTGCCGGGATATTCGGATCTGCACCGCCGTCAAGCAAGGCTTTCACAGTCTCAGTATGTCCGTGAAATGCAGCCAGCGTCAAAGCCGTCTCGCCAAAGTTTTTAGCATTCAGGAAATCTGGGCGATTTGAGTTTACTTTTTGCAGCAAAGCGGATACGATCGCACTGTGACCGTGAACAGCCGCCACCAGCAAAGGCGTATCGCCCAACCGATTTCTGGAACCGACATGAGCACCTCGGTTTAACAGCAATTCCACCACATCTTGACAGCCTTCAACCACGGCAAAATTCAACGCAGTTTCATCATCTCTGTCCTTGGCGTTGATATCCGCGCCAGCATCTAGTAATATATGTGCGATCGCCAAATTTCCCCCAGCCGCCGCCGCCATCAAAGCCGTCCCGCCATCTCCACTTTTGACATTCGCATTAGCACCCGCAGCCAGCAGAGCTCGCACCGCATCAACATTACCGGAATCCGCAGCCAAAGTTAAAGCAGTTTCGCCCTCTTTGTCGCGAATTTCCACATCAGCACCAGCAGCTAGCAGCGTCTCGACTACCGCCAAATTGTCCGCCGTAGCAGCCAGCATCAAAGGAGTTTTGCTCCTCTGATTTTTAAGATTAACATCCGCAGCGCGATCGACCAAAATTCGGACAATTTTAGCGCTACCTTGACTAATAGCTGAAAATAGCATAGAGTTATCAGCAACAGCACCCGCATCAGCCAAAGCTTTCACAACAGCTTCGCGTCCCGACAAAGCAGCTATTTTTAGAGCCGAATCGCCATCTTTATCTCGGACATTCACATCAGCCTTAGCATCAAGTAACAGCCGGACAACATTGATATCGCCTTTGTGAGAAGCCGCCATCAAAGCCGTACTTCCATCATCATTTTTAGCATCAACATCAGCACCCGCAGCCAACAACAGCCGCATAACATCAGCCTGTTTGTTAGCCGCAGCCAACATCAAAGCCGTGAGGCCAAAACGTCTGCTGGCGAGGTTGACATTAGCGTCATTGTTTAGTAAAATACGCACGATTTCTGTATAGCCCTTTTGGGTGGCAAACATCAAAGCCGTCGTCCCCTCAGAGTCTTTGGCGTTAGCGTCAACGCCCTTAGCGAGTAAGGCTTGGACGTGAATAATGTTGCCAGTCTTGGCAGCTTGGATCAATACAGCGTCTTGTTTAGTGGCAGGCATAATAGTCTCTCATACCGTATATTTGTACCGTCGCACGAGACGGACTTACTGGTATGCTAAGTTTTATGAAGTATGTTTACTAATCCTGAGAACACTATGAATCTGGAAATTCCGCAGTCTGTAAAAGTTTGGAGTCAATTCTTCCACCCAGTTTTAATGTGGGTATTGCTAGCAATCTCATTTTATGCTTTGTATCTGGGAATTCAAATCCGCCGTACCAGAAGTGCGGAAGGCGAAGTCAAGAAAGAGTTAATTAAGGGCAAATTCAATATCAAGCACCATCAGATGGGCTCTTTGCTGCTAGCCTTAATGGTAACAGGTGCGATCGGCGGAATGGCCGTCACCTACATCAACAACGGCAAACTATTTGTCGCCCCGCACTTAGTCGCCGGCTTGGGAATGACCGCAATTATTGCCATTTCAGCCTCCCTGACTCCGTTGATGCAAAAAGGCAACAATGTTGCCAGATACACTCACATCTTTCTGAACGTGGCGCTGTTGGGGCTGTTTGGTTGGCAGGCGGTAACAGGTGTAGAAATCGTGCAAAGAATCATCAGTAAAATGTAACGGTTAAAGTACGATTCAGGACTTGCGCGCGGATGTCCAGAAACCGGGTTTTTCACGTGTTTACTTCGCTGTAGGCGTAAATTCTGCTAAAAACCCGGTTTCTTTAATCGTAACAGTCGTAGGGTGCGCCGCCATGGATAATCCCTCGATCGCGATCGACAATCTCACAGCTCCGCACCAGGGTGATTCAACAGTTGAATAAACAACCCTATCTCTTAGTCTTTCCCAACAGTCGTAAGGTGAATCGCGCTCAGATTATCGATGGAATTCATAAATTTTTATATATCCGCACCCTAAAAAAAATCCAAGCCATGCTAGAAACCCTCATCAACTATTTTGTTTACACCACCAAAGGCCACATTACAAAAAACCAATTAATCAAATTCTTATATTTAGCCGACCTTTATGCTGTCAAATGGACAAACAAACAACTTACGCAGCTCAATTGGCGTTATTATCACTATAGCCCTTGGAACGAAGACATAATTGTCGCCTTAAATCAAATGAATGGCAAAACAATCATTCAAGAATTGGTGGGAGAAACCATATTTATCCGACTTGGTGCCGAAGCAGGTAATATCGACGATTTAGAATTGCCTGTAGGACTAAAACTAATGCTGGAAAACATTCGCAGAGAATGGGCAGGCTCAGGACAGGATAAAATCCAGAAGTTACTAAAGTATGTCGGCAGCACTGCGCCAATGATTGAGGTTAAAGATAGCCATCAACTAGAGCAAGTGGTAAGGCTTAATCTTGAGACAGAAAGACAAAAAATAATCAATGAATTAGGGTAATAACGTGGCTGGAAAAACACCTCGCCAAGGTTGGATTTATTTAGTAAATCCCCAAAAAATATCTCTTCGTTGCCAACAAAATCACAATCACATTTACGATCTAAGTGAGCCAGGCGAGATCGAATGCAAGACAGTTGATTGCAATCTGATAATTAATTCTAGTAGGGTTTTGCGGGGAGAGCATCATTATCTGTTTTGGGAAATTGACCAATTTCAAGATAACTCAGAATGCTTGCAAACTTTTACGGTGATTCCCTTAACGTTCCAAGAAACCTGTAAAGGTTTGCCAACAGCATATCCGATTAACTCGACCACCAAAAATGGTCTCGATCGCAATTCATTAGCTTTGGTGCATCAGATATGCACAGTTGAGGCTAATTGTTTTAAGGACTCGCAAGGAAATTGGTTTGAGCGAGTTGGACAAGTGGATAAAGGAGATAAGGAGTCGATAGAGGAACGTTTAAAGTATTTTTTGAATCTTGGGGATAATTCTAGTGATGATTGGTTGATGAACAATGTGTCTGTGGAAGTTTTAGAGAAAGTCTTTGATTATTTTCCGAAGGAGATGACGAAAAAGATTGATTTAGAAAAAGTCATAAGCGATCTAGAATTATGGTGAGATGCAGACGGCGGTTGAAACCGCATCTATACAAAAATACGGGACATCGCAGTGCCGATATATGGTAACTTAACCCCAAAGTCCGCTCAAGCGAATTAATTCCCCCTCTTATAGCGAAAGTCCTCTCAAGAAAACTAAATAAATCATCAGTCCGAGAGGACTTTTGCTTTTAGGTAGGAGTTTAAACCCCTCGCGGACTGCGGGTGTAATGCAGAGAAACCCGGCTTTTTTACCCGCCATTAAAAATTTGTTCCGCTGTCAAAGTCAACTCGGGAAATACCGCCGACTCAATTCTCTCATCTCCCCGAAACAGCTTAACCTGATACTCACCATCTACCAATTGACAAACCGACAAAGTAGGCTGTTTCGGAGAACCAATATAACGGCTACCTCCCAAACCCAAATAATCAACAATCCAGTATTCAGCAATGCCTAATGCTTCATATTCGATCATCTTATGTGCATAATCATCGCGCCAATTTGTGCTGACAACTTCCACAACTAACTTAACAGAATCTCCCTGAGTAATAACTGATTCTCGTTCCCATCGAGACTCATTGGCTTCTACGGCTTGTTTATCTAATACAATCACATCTGGATCGTAGCCTAAGTTATCGCTGAATTTAATTGTACATTCCTTGGGAATAAAGTAAGGAAGTTGTAATCGCCTAATTTCAAAACCAAATTCTAGCGCCTGGAAACCTGCGACGACTGAATGTTTACCAGTTGGATTAGGCATCTCAACAATAACTCCGTTACGTAGTTCATAGCGTCCGCTTTCTGGCTTCCACTCCAGAAACTCATCGAAAGTTATTAACTTGGATATTGCTTGAATCATGGGAAAACCTCCAATCTTCTAACATTATTTTAACATAAGAATAATTTGAAATCGTTTTATAAACCCGGTTTCTCCAAGCAACCGGGTTTATTTGCATTCGCAATCATGGCGTTATGGCATTTTTAAATCGGATGCAATACAGGACACGGCAGTGTCGTTTCCCTAATCTGTTTCCGATCGCACTTTAATTAAAAAAGGCGGCACCCAGATTTGAACTGGGGGTGGAGGTTTTGCAGACCTCTGCTTTGACACGAAAAACCCGTCAAAACAAGGGGTGTAACAAGCTTAAACCAAAACTGCATTATATCTGCATTAATAAAGCCACTCATTCCTTTTTCTCTAGCGAGAAATGTAATGCACCCAGAACTGACCGTCGGGAATGCAAGTCCGCTGAATCAAGTCATAAGAGTAGTGGAGAAATTCACCGCTTAAATCCGTGCGGTAGCCACTGTCAAAATATTCACCATAAGGATCGTGCACGATAAAGCCTTTGTCATCATACCCGGCCAGGACAATAATATGCCCGAAAGATGTGAAATAGCCATGTATCACGCACGGGTTGCCAGCGGCAAGGTGATTTTTACAACGATCAATTGTACCCCAAACAGTAAAATCATCCTTAAAGCCATAAAACTCGTTTACAACTTTTGCCAAATCCTGTGGTGAATGGCGATTGAGGTTATTGTTTTCCATCAACCGATAAAGGTGATCTTCAAACTGTTTGTTTATAATATCTCCGGTCGTATCACTCAGATATTCAATAGCCATAGCCAAGCTAGTTACGTTACAAGCGCCAGCGGGATTGTGCTTGTTATCTAGCTGCGATTTGTATGGAATAGTAAGCCGAATGGAAGGCGCGCGATTTGTTGACGGATCTAGCTCTAGGCGCGCGTGACTTTGATAAATAAACCACTCTCGCCTACCTTGAAATGGTAACTTCAGAAAGATTTTCCAGTGCTTATTACGATCGGGCTTAAAATCATAAAGCTCAAAAATCTCACCTTTAAGTACGACAACCTTCTCCTGCAACTGCAAATTTACGGATTGAAGCGGCCGAGTTTTGAGGTTCGTGATACCAGTTATTGTTAACTTCATGTCTTAATTTTCCTCAAAATCCCGTGTCATCATCGTCATATTGATTGGTGAAAATTTCTTCTATATCGCCAACCGTCCCGCGAACATTGTACCCATGTCCCGTACTAAGGTATTTTTCCAGGTCGTCTATCCGTCCTCTTAGGATGAATACCATCCCCTTTAACGAATTGAGTTTGTTTTGGATAATAACTAATCGCTTGACAATCCCCTTTGATACATTCCAGATGCCCACAAGAGATACTATTAAGCCAACAGAGGAACCGACGACTGATATTGTTTCAACAATTTCTTGCATATCGTTTTTGTTAAAGCGAATTTAACTATTCAAACATTCCCAGTCAATTATCATTGTAAATGAAATAATAAATCGTCGGCATTCAACTTATTGACAATACTGCCAACAATTTAAATGCCGACGTAAAGCAACAATTAAATAATTGTTATGGATTGCTGAGGTTGAATCTTTGCATCCGGCAAATAAACAGTTTTAGCTCGTAATGTGATTGTGCTATTCTTGCTAATAGCTCCAGCGTTGTCAAGGGATGGAACTATATCTTCTACAAGTGGAGAAGCAAAATTAATGTAAGCTCCCGTGTCAACAGACGTTCCGTTATTGTAACTTTCTTGCGCCTTCCGATAAGCGACTGCTGCGCCAAAAACGATTTGAGAAGGCGTTAAATTAGTCATTGCTGATGTATTAAAAGCAGCTTGAACCGTAGTCCCTAGATTGGTGTACCAATTTGCTGTAGAAACGTCCATTATGTTAGCTCCCAAATATTTAAGTCAAAAGTTCTCCCTCTCAAAAAATAACCTGCCTTAAAATACAGTTCATATGTAGAGGGAAAATACGGAATCGAGAAATTAATGAATTGCTTTTGATTTACCCAACTTTTGCGCCAAGAATTTTGAATTTCTCCTATTTCGGTTGACACAGCAGGTATAAAATAGCCTGCAAAAGCTTTGATAAAATTATTACTAAATTTAGGTTCTACAATGATTACTGTTCCCGAAAAAAGAACAGGTATTTTGTAGGGTTCTAAGCCTAATAATAAAGTTTCCTTGTACACCGGAACAGAAGATAATGGCATTATCCTAAAACAAAAGAAGCTTTACGGGGTATGGAGGCACTTACAACTCTTTTTGAGTCAATTATTGCGCCTATCAATCCACCCGCGGTACTTAAATTTCGGAAGGTTGCAACAGAAGCTTTAGAAATAAAAAGACTTCTATTTGTACGCTTGCCAGCACCGTCATCCAATACAACGGTTACTCTTTTTAATTCCCCCGCTTGGAGTAAATCTTGCAACCTCCAAGGAACCTTAACTCCGCTGGTCGTATCAGGTAAAATTACAGGTTTTAGTCCGGTAGCTGCTTGAAGTTCTGGCGTGTAAACTTTGGCGTTGCTGATGAAGCCATAAGCAACAGTATCTTCGCCAACAAAAACCAATCCTTTTGGCATATTTTCCTATGGTAAATAATCTTGAGCTTTGAGATCGGCGCTAATTGAAGTAATTACGCCTTGAGGAATTGTTTTTCCAACCAAATCTTGCTCGGCAACTGTTGTTTTATTAGCTGCACACAAAATTTTTGTATTTTTGCGATTCAATGCCGTTGTACCTGTTCGCGCCATTAGACTCTCTAAAACTCCGTACAACAGCAAGTCTTCAACTCTGTGAACAACTTGCTTGTCTGTAGTGGGAGCTAGAGAAATTCCAACGGTGGCGCCAATTGAAGCGTAGAGAAGCGGATTTGACATAAAATAATATTTTTGTGTCGCTCCAGCACCTAAATCTACTGTTGCCAGCATTTTTTTGAGAGCTACCATTATCGAAGCCTCCGTCGAACCGAAAATCTAGCGGAAGTGATAATCCCTGTTCCGTAAGCTTTTCCGGGTAGCTCAGTTACACAGGTGTCTAGTTTTTCAAGTGAACACAGCAAACGGGTTTGTTTTGTTTTAGTGCCAACTTTGTAAGAAATTTTGACACTACCTAATAGTCCTTTGCGAACCCCAGCAACCGAGGTTTCACTGAAACTGCCGGGAGGTGCAGCACCTGTAAGTGCAGTAATGCCTACTATTGGCCCTATCGTAGCGTCGTATTTTCCAGTAGGTAAACTCATGATAAGTTTGCCTGTTCCTGCGGTCTCAACTTGGTGAGCTGATTTGGGCATAAAAAATATGTGTATAATCTACACCTTCCATTGTAGTAGTAGTTTGAGGGTTTTAAGGAGTAAGTAAACTATGGAAACCTATAGGGTTTCCGAAAACTTTCGCTCCTTATTCTCTCAGTCGTAAACCACTGTACCTCTTTCTACTAAAGGGATGGGCGTTGTTAATTTTGACAACGTAATCTCTGCACGCCAAAACGCAACATCTACCAAAGGTCGTTCAGTAGGTTGGCTAACCTGCTGATCCAAAACTGTTATATCAGGAGGGTTTGTTGGAAAAGTTGTTGCTTCATCTACAGCTTTGCTCATCCGAATCTTTGAAATATCTAAACTTAGGTCTGACACTGCCAATATTTTTGTCAATAGCGATCGGCCAGCAGTTTCGTTTCTACAAAGCCACCATTGGCCGTCGAATCCTTGCCAGCGATTTTTGTAGCTAAGAACTTCTCTACCTTTCTCCCAAACAAACAAATCAGGAGTAGCAAATTGCTCTTTAATTTTTCGAGCATAAGTTCGTAAATCTGATTTACCAATAAGAGGTAACGGGATTTTTGGATCGTCAGTTTTATTCATTATTCTAAATGATGTTTCAGCTTGAGCTCTTTTTTCACCTCTAAAATATAATTTAATTTCTGGTTGCCCTTTCATTGGTGGCCAGTTTTTTGATTGAGATTTGGATGCACTTCCCCCACCTTCATATTCAATTTGGATAATATGCTGAATTAATTGCAAGTCAGTACCCGTAAGCAATACAGATTCTGCCTCAGATCGATCGCGCCAATATTCAATTACCCGAAACCCGTAATTAGCCCTTTGCTGTGAATTACTCCATTCCCTAAACCTTGGTCGTGACTCTGGCTTTTTAATTCGCTCCCACTGTTTGTCACCATTTAGTAGGAAATTACTATCACTTCGATTTTCAGTAAAATCAAGAAAGCCTTTTTCCCATAATTCAAACCAGATTTCAAAATCAACCCGCGCACCAGTAACAAACCGAGTAGCTTGTACAATTTGTATCATCTGCCGTAATTCCGCAGGTGTGCCGGCAAGTCGATAAAATTCCGATTTGTGGTCGCGATTTGGATAAAAATCAATTACCCGCCAGCCTAAAGCCTGAGCCGCTGGCGGTTGGTTAAGTTCGTGAATTTTAGGGCGATCGCCGAACGAGCCACCCCACGGCCGACTTTCGGATGCGCGATTAGCTTCTAACGAGTATCCTTGGTATGTTCCGGCTGGATCATCGGCATCACCTGGAAATTCATCCTCAAATCCGTTGTTAAAGATGTCTAGCCCCATTTGCCCTGCATCGCCACCACCGCCTTCGCCTTTTTCTGATTGCAAATATTGATCAAGTATTTGCCGCCCAATACCGCTCCAATTGGTTGTACTTGCCATAAATACCTCTACAGTGCGTAACTTACTTGAATTGACGATTCAGCACACATATCTTGCGCAGCTTCGATAAATTCTTCTGCAAAATTTTGGATTGCGCCATCGGGAAGTGATTCTATCCATTCTTCCTGTGCCGAGGCAAAACTCCAAGGTTTTTGCCCTTCTTCTCCCCAGGTTTCCACCATTTTGCCCAACCCGGGATGAATACTGGCTAAGTTAACGCCACGGGCGATCGCCTTTACCGCCTTTCGTACATTTAAGTAAGCTTCCAGCCCAGCAATATTCATGGCGGCTCGGCTACTACTGGCAATCGCACTTTTAAGATTTTCTACCGCTTCCTCCCACAATTCGGAGTTTTCATCAAAATTATTGATCCGCAATTCATCTAATTTAGCTATTAAATCGGGATTAAAGCGAATTAAATCTGCTTGATTGGCGTAAGCAACTCGCCCCAACGAGAACCCGCACAACGTACCCACCATGCTACCTAAAGCTTCACCCCATACACCTGCTTGTCCCTCCAATAAGGATTTTTGCTGAGACCTAATTTGTTGATCAGAAATTTGAAAATTAAAATTCCAAATTCGCTGCACACCACCAACTGCGGCGCGAACTAATCCGCCCAGCCCTAAAGCGGTAAAAGCCAACCGCGCCATTTTCCAAATTTTTACAATTCCACCGCCAACAAATCCCGCAACAACACCCCCAATAACAAGAACTACGCCACCGGTTAGAAGTGCCGCCCCCGCACCAGCAATTGCGCCGATTGGATTTTCTCGCAACCAAGTGCCAAAATTAACGCCAAAAATATTAACTTTGTTGAGTTGCTGTTGAATAAAATTGGCAAACCGATTTAACAAATCTCCGGCAGCGGCAACTATCCCCCCCCAAAAGCCGGAGACTGCATCGACTATTTCTTTAAGCCCTTCACCTTTGTACCAGGATTGAGGAAGGTAAGCAGCAGATAAATTCACAGTTATTTTTTCCTTTTTTTAGTACGATTACGACTGGCTGTGGCAGCCTGAGCCACGTTCTGACGAATTAGTGCCATTTCAGTTTGCACTTTAAATTTAGCTGATTCTACCAACTTATTGATAGAATTTGCAGCATCCCCAGAGCTGGGAATAGAAAGCAGACGCTGTACAAAATCAGCTAACCCTCGAAGTAAATCTCGCATATCAGTTTTTTCATCTTTGCTACGGCGAGAAACTTTGATTTTAGTTTCGCTGGGCTTCATTGTTTCTCTAAGAACTTTTTCTGTAGCTTCTTCTGTCTTTTTTTCTAAATCAGGATTAGCTTTGAATCCTTGCCCTTTTATCCATTGTCCAGCGTATGGATCGCCTTCTAAGTGAACTTTTATATATTCTTGCTTTTCAAGCATTCCCGAATCTTCAAATAATGCCTGTACCATCTCAGCCGTTTTAATTTGGTCAATCCTAATAGCTAAATTTGTTCTGAAATCTCGCAATACCAAATTAACAAGCGCATCTACATCACCGCCAGTGTCAATGTGAAATTTAATATTTTGCCTGAGAAGATCGGAAATTGACAACGATCGCACTTCGATCGGCTGGTCTCCTTCAATTGCCGGATTTGCATCTTTAATGGTTAGAATTTCGCGAGGATTTCCCAATGCAGCGTCCAAATACTGCATTTGGATTTCGTACGCCATTATCATATTATGGATTTTAATATCACCTTCAGCACCAGGAATTAGCAAACTTTTGGCAATTAAAGCATCTTGAAGTTCACCTGGTGGAAATAAATACTCGAATCGGCGCAACATCTGGAACATATAAGATTGCTGCTGTAAAAAACCACTCATTTTAGCAGCATCATCTTTGTTGATTTCTAGTTCTCGCTTGTTCCCTAGTTTGTCTTTATTGGGTTGACTGTTTGATTTTAGTGACTGTTCTGAATCTCTACTGTATTCTGGATTTTGAAGTTTTCCAGTAGGGACTTTGTAGCTCTGCGGGTCTAGCGCTGTATCCAAATTATTGGCTTGATCAACCATATACATCAGCAACTCATATATTGTTGTAAATCGTACCTTAATCTTTTTAGGATTGCTGGGATTTTCGATCGGTGTTTCCACTCGCTCAAGTTCTTCGCCAATAAATCCAGCTTTTTTAGTTTGCGGCACGAGACCTTGGGGGCCAAGCTCGCGCCCAAGTAAACGTAAAATTTCAATTTGAAGTAGAAAAGATTTTTTACAACAATCGTCCATTTTTTTCTTTGTTGGTGGAGAATTGGGGAGTGAATCAGACAATTCAGAAGGATTATTAGGGTCGGGAAAATTTTTGGAAGGTATATTTTCCGGCAGCCCACAAGACGAATAAATTACTTTGTAGGTCGTATTCCATTGATTATATATTGGGCTAGCCACATAAAAAGACACGAGACCATTTCCTGGCCTATTGAGATATTCGTTTAACACATTTTCTCTTCCAGAGTACCCGTATACAACATAATTTATATATCCTGCTTCTGTTTGGCTCCAAACCTGATTAAAATAATCAAATGACCCACCTCCGCCCCAAAAAGGACTAACATTTGGGGAAATGCGAGGATTATTAGATGGAAGTCCACCAGGTCTTTTAATGAATGTTAATTTAACAGTTAAAGTTTCTGACTCGCCATTAATTTCTGGAGTATAATCTCCATCTCCTTCATATTCATACTCATCATAAATAGTATCACCCCAAATACTTGCGCGACGATGCTTTACCCCAAGGATATATGTGCAATACTTATCAGCACTTCCAACGGGCCAACGAGGAATTTCCCAATTCAACGGGAAGTCGGTTGAGTTACCTGGTGGATCTGGCTGAGCGATCGGTTTCCTGGGTTCGCACTCATTTTTTCCAAACGTGTGCGAAAAAGGGCCCAACGTCACTGTTACATACTTAAAACACCCAGCTTTATCGCTTTCTGGCGGCGTGTCTACCCCCACGTCGATCGATGTACCGATCGGCCCCAGCCCAAAACCCAACCCGCCGTAACCGCCACGAATTCCTCCCGTAGCTGGATCGATCGAGACCCCACCCCTGGCGGATATTGGTGCGGTTACAGGCAAGGGAACCTCTACGCCTATCCCTAAATTTCCGGCGGGGGATTTACCCAGCTCTAACCCTACTCCCGATCGCGGGGCGCGTGGCTTTTCCAAATCTAGCCCTTTTCCTAGATCGATACCACCCATTGGCGATCGCCGGGGAATATCTCCCCCGGTCGGTTGCCGTGGCAAACCACCCCTGCCACCACCGATATCAGTTTCGATAGCCGCAAGATCGGCAATATCCTGCGGCCCCTCAAAGCCATTTTCGTCACTACTTGATGTGCCAATACTTGTTGTTGGCGTAAATCTAGTCGTTCTTGTCATGCAATAATTGAATTACATTAACGCAATTATGACATGGCAGCTTTCGTAAATGGTAGTGGCGGCACCCTCTCGGGAATTACATCCGTAGAAGATTGGTTTTGTGGATGCGTAAATTTTTTGCTGGGGCAACAGATGAACGCGACGCGAAATCCATCAAATATCAGGAATCTAGAGAGGACCATCAACAGTGCTGGAGCGATGAGCGGTTCGCTCACTGTTCCAGTCACTCTTTCGGCGGGTGCGGGCGCAATTATTTCAATAACAAGTGCAACATACTTAACTGGGGTGACTTGGGTAGCCCCCAGCGCTGGCGATGCCGCGCCGACCAACGAAGTAATTGCGCTAATCGATGCCGCTAGGCGTATTAAATTGCTAGAGCTGGATACTGTCAAAAATCCTACCGGCGCGAACTACCTTACCGAGTTAGGATTTAGTATGGGCAGCACGTCGGTAGGGGGAACAACCAACGGAACTTGCACTGTTAGGTGGAGCGGATTCCCACTTGATATGGCTGTCGCAGCGAACGGTGATGTAAGTTACTCCGGTAGGGTTTACCTAAGTTAAAAAATATGGAACCAGCGCGATCGACGGGAAATTTTAATCGCAGGATAACGGTGGCTGATAGCAATAATATTGTTGCGATATTGGACATGAATACCGTGAATTCCGAGTACCAAATCTTTGAAAAAGATTACTTGGTCAAATATCAGGCCGTGCTTGAAGACTTGAAAATTACGGTTGGCTTGTTCGGACTTGCCCAAGCTCCGTGGCCTGACACAAATGCCTTAATGAGTGAATCAGCCACAATGGCTGAAATTGCAAAAATTCGCACTCAGGGGCAAAAAATTAGCTTGGGATTGTATGTTGCCGCTGACAACGGGCCGTGGCAGTATGAGAGTGAGGTGGTGCTGCAAAACCAAGGTGGATCGGAAACTCACGTCCCAATTCTAGTACCGTTTCTCAGCTCAAATGAAACTTTGTTAGTTGGAGGTAACTTCAAATTAGGAGTTAGGGTTGAACCGAAATGGAATCAGCCACTGAAAGCTAATGATTATTTGATAATCAAGGGCACTTGGCGGCAGGTTGTTAGTTTTAGCAAAAAAAAAGATGACGATGTAGATGCGTTGGCGGCGAGGATTGCGGCGATCGAATTAGCTTTAGAGGGCAGGCTTATTAACTTGCCGGATAATACGGTGCTAGGCAGGAATGAAGGCGTTGGCACGGTACAAGTGTTGGCGAAAGCAGCTTTGTTAGAAAATAATTGTTTGCTTTCGCCCCGATCAGGAAGTACACCTTTTAATGCAAATACGTGGCTGCCGGCTAGTTTTGCGGCGGTACTCTGGCTCGACAACAATTCTGGGCATCTTAATTTACCCGCAACAATAACATTTGGAGTGTTACTGCAATTCGATCCATTATTTAAAACCAACCTCACCGGAAAATACAGGATTCAAACATTTAACACTGGCAATAGGTATTGGGATAGAGGTGAATTCAATTCTGCCTGGGGGAATTGGCAAGAACGAGCTTATAGACAATAAAGAGTTCAGCTAAAATCTTAGCCTACAATGGGTGTAATAGATGTTTATATAATTAAAAAAAGGACTTTACAAATTAATCAAGCCTTAACTCTCATCCTCGTGATAGCAACAAAAAGCCTCTGAAAATTTCAGAGGCTTTTTGCTAAACACCGTTATCAATTCAAATCGTCATCTTCTAAATCTTCATCCAGTTCAGCATAATCGGGGTCGTCCTCATCGTGGGCCCAGCAATGCTCGCAGCACGAACACTTGTAAAAGCCAAAATCCTCATCATAGTGAATTTCAGACGAGCCACATTTCGGACAGAACTTGTCTAACAACTCACGATGCTTTGTTCTCATACTATTCTCCCGTCAACCGTCTAAAGATTTCTCTGGCGGCTTTCCAATCGGTGCTGCCACCTTTCGTACACGACCACAATTTTTCAATTATGTCCTTTTGATTCAGGTTCAGGTTCCGCATCTTTTCGATCAATTCACAAGCCTGTTTTTTGGTCAAGTTCAAACTCGTGAACCTCTCCTCATCTACAACTAAAGCATTGTCGGTTGGTTGGTTCAGCGGTTCAGCACCTGGTTCAGAAGGTTCAGAACCACAATCCAAAAGCCACGCTCGCTTAAGGGCTTCAACAGTATCTTCTCGTTCTGAACCTGCATTCAAAATACCCTCAGCCTCCATCCGGCGCTGCTGTTCAGAAATATAGGCACTGGTAGCCAATTCATCCTCAGTGTCGGCAATGATGACAGCTTCCTTCATTGCTTCAAAGTCTTCAGCTTGACTGAGCTTGAGGGCAGCTCTGCGGGCTTCAAAACAGCAAGCGAAACCACCTATCAAGGCTAAGCCTGTGGTCATATTGTGCAAGGGAATTTTACGGCTGAGGATGAACGGTGGTGCGAGCCAGAGAATGAGCCCTGAGCAAGTCAGAGCTGAGACTTTTAAGAGCGACACAACATCACCCCCAAACCAACCACAAGTGCAGCTAAACTTAAAACCAATACACCCTGCAAGGTGATTGCGTTGATTTTTAGCCGTGCCACCAACCAATCGTCAAGCACCCAACTGAGCATCCACAGTAAGACAAAAATCATGTACACGGCTTGAACTAGAGCTAAAGCTTGCGGGTGCAGCGATGCTATCCAGCAGAGAAAGCTGGAAGCAATCGCAAGCATCAAGAAATCGTTGAGCATTGCGATCGCTTTTGTCATTGTTTAGCCACCTGCTGAGGTTTTACTCGCGGCCATTTCCGATCGCACTCTTCAATCCCTTCAAGCATCATCTCGACTTCCAAGAGATGACACTTGATATTTACGTTGACGTGGTAGATTTCAGCGTCAATTCTGGCTTCTAACGCATCCATCCTTCCGGAGATGTTCATTGCCAAGTATTCACTAGGGGTGAGTTCACCTTTGCTATTCATCCTTTGACCCCCTGTAATTTCGCTTTAATTTCAGAGATGCGAGTGTCGGCATTGCTGGCCGCTTGATCCAAACTCATGCCCAGTCGGGCATAGGCGGGGCGTTGTGCGTGCAAGTGTTTGCCGAGTCTGCCATCAGCGCGCTTTTTTACCAGTTCGTTGTCGGCAACGACACCCTCATATTTCCGGTGGTGTTTGTGGACTTTGGCATCGGCCTCTTCAATCTTCCCCAGTGCTTCGTAAGCGCGTTTGGCTTGTCGGGCACCGTCTGTTTTCTCTTTTGCTAGGCCCTTCATGGCATCAGCCTCTTCCTCTGTAAAGTAGCGCGGTGCTGGTAAAACGGGAACACTGCGGATACTGGAAAAGTTACCAGGATTTTGTGGGCTGATGACGCCAGGGCCTGTAGCAGCCAGCACTTTTGATTTGTCGATCGAATGAGTGCCATCGTGAACTAAACCGCCACCTGCGGATGATTCGGCGGACTGACTGCCACCGAATAGTTGCTTCATTAATCCCATTATTTTGACGCTCCAATTTGAATGTTGACTCTGATAGGGAATGGACTCGGAATTTTCCGCAGAACTGGCTCGACGAATACAAAAAATCCTACGACCGCGAAAAACAGTGCGAACAATTGGGGAATATTGAGGATGCTTTGAATTCGAGGGAAGTGCGGCTCGGTGTGGATAATGTTATCCACGGGTTCGATCTCCTTCCACCGATCGGACTCGCGGGTTGTGGCGGCGCGGAACGCGATCGCCTTTTCCCACGTCTCGCGCCTCGTCAGGGAGCCGAACTTGCGAATATCATCTCTGGTCAGCCCTACTTCTAGGGCTTTTTGCTTGAGAGCTTCGATCTTGAGGTGACATCGGTAAAGTTCTTGTTTTTGCACTTGCCTAACCTCTCAAACTGTTCACTTGACCTATGACCTCGATCGCCCGCGCATCAGTAATCCCCTCATCCCTGAGCGAAATCGCCGCAGAGCGAATAGCTTGCTGAGAAGTTTTCCCACTGACGACAATAACCTTGGGAGTATTAAAGCAGCGCGTGACTTTCACTTTATAAAACACATTTACACCTCCGAGATTTTCTTGATACTGCGAGAAACACCATTAGTGAAACCTTCCTCAAATTGAGCGCCGGCTTCCTCCCCCAACGTCTCCCCCAATCGTCTGTAATTGCCCATAAGGGACGCGATTTGGCCGCTAATCTTAACTAGATTTTGGTTAGCAACAGAGGAACTTTGACGGGCAACCTCAGCGTGCCGATCAATGGACTGAAGAACGATCGCGCTCGACGCGGGAACAGGAGACGCAGCCGGCATTTTTTCTACCAATTCACGAAGTTCGGCGAACTTCTGAGAATTCAATAGTTGAATTGCCTTCAGAGCAATTTGAGAATACTCAGTTGCACGAGCGCCACCACGTCGCAGAAGTTTGATGTCGATCGCATATATGCTCGTCAGCTTGGAGATCGCCTTTTGCAACGCAGATTTATTCAATCCGAGAATTCGCTGCACTTGCGAAGCCGAATACCAGCGGTCAATCGATTCGACATCAAAGGAATCGATTGAGTGAACCTCAACATCAATGACTGCATCGTTTTCGCCCTTATTCATACCCACCTCTTGAAAAGAATCAATTCGGAATCGATTTGAATCGATTTGAATCGATAAACCAACAATAAAAGGAATTCAACCACCAAAATAGTAGTCACTGACCAATGATTAGTCAGTGACTAAAATCGACTTGAATCGATTCAAATTCAAACAAAAAAGCCCCCTCCACAAGGGAGAGGGCTGCAACTATTTAATTAGGGTGTAACCGAGAGTATATCTCACCCAGCAGTCTCTTTATGTAGGGTTTGGGTTCACGGTATCTGGGGTCAGATTTGGCTTTCAAGTAGTTGTAAAGACTGTCCAATGGAATCTCGGTCTCTCTCGCGATCTTGTAAACAGACCACTGAGTCAACTCTCGAAAAGTTTTTGGATCTAATGATTTGTGTGATATATTTTGCATATCGCCTGCCTGGTTTAATGAAGGTGATCGGCTCCTAACTGTTCTTGCAGTTGAGGAGCATTTTAATTTTTAATTCGTGGCGAACTCAGCAACAGAGTAACCATCAACGATCGCCACCTGGAGCACTGCCATCAGCTTAAGCCCTTCATTCGTCTGAACTGCGGCAGACGTGAGGACTTCCGGCATATCCGGGCCACAACCTACTACACCCATTAAATTTTCACGAAACGAACCGCCTTCGCGCAAACTGTAGGCAACGGCTTCTAGTAATGCCAACTTTTGGTCTAAACTTGCTTCGTTAAACTCAGTACCAAAAAGTGTCAAGAGAACGCTGGATACTGATGGCTCGTCAATTTCACCAATCCGCTCGTAATCAATTCGGGTTTCTTCGGTAATCATGATTTAAATCCTAAAAAAAAATAGCGATCGCACTTGAGGGCAAACACGATCGCACGACTGGAGAGATAGAAAAGCCCGTCAGCCCGAGCTGCACACCACTAAGGCAGGTGCCGCCATCAATTCAAAAGGGAATAGGATCGTAATCTGCCTCAGAGTTAAAATTCATAGAATCTTTGTCTGAGGCTGGAAGCTTTGGGGCTGTCGTCTCTTGCTCACGCTTCACTTCCCTGTCGAATCGGACTGCCAGAATAGCCGCTAGTTTGATGGCTGCTTCGGCGAGTCTTGGGTATTCTTCAAGCTCGTACTTACTAGAGGTGATCATTGCCGATAGTAGTTGCGCCGCTACAACCTCACCGTGAGGCTGCGGGTAACCTGGCTCACAAAAATAGTCACGGATTACCAACTTTTCTTCAGGTGTAAATTCTTCCATCTCACCTCATCAAAGACCACTTACGATCGCCCGTACTCCAGCAATATCCCAGACTTTTGAGATTGTCGTACAGCACTAATTTGTCCAAACCCTTGCATCCAGGGAGGATTGCTAAAGCTTGTTCGTATTTTTTGAGCTTGATTGCCATAGGGTTAAAACCTAAAATCCAACACCCGCGAACTGAGAAAGTGTCCGAAATTTCGGACACTTTCTCAGTTCG
>NZ_JAUBOJ010000054.1:0-25920 GCF_036700185.1 Microcoleus sp. BM001215392
AGGAATGATATTAGGTGGATAAACAAAAGATGGAATTAACCCGCACACCTTGGTGATGCTACAGAAACCTTTGTTAAATACTTCGACATTAAACGGACTCAAATGCTGGTGGGCTAATTTACTCGCAACATAAAACCACTTAAAATCCCAGTAAGGCGGTTCTGGTCGATGAGTTAGATCGTAAACCAGCCAACCTGTATAACAGAGGAATCTGGTCACAATTAATACAATAATTGTTTGACAAATAAAGTTAACAATAGGTTTAGAAAAAAAACGACTCAACTTTTGGATAGAAGGGTGTTTTAAAAATAAAGAATCTTGCCATGCTTTTCTATCGCAATCTAGTCGCCAACTACGATTGAGGAAAAAAGCGACTGTAATGACAATAAGCACATTCCAAAATCCAAAACTAATCATAGAAAATATTCTCAACTAAAAACCGCATTCAAACCTAGACTATAAACTCCTATTACCCATCTCTACCTAACTCTCTTTTCCCTCTTCTCTCTGCGTCCTCTGCGCCCTCTGCGGTTAATAAAAAAAATCTCAGTGTCACACCCAAGCATTTACGTTACCCTAGTAAATTAAAGCTCTCCCCAACATAATCCATGCTTGCCCGCATCCAAGAACTAGCAGCCACCCTCGTACCCCGCCTCATCGAAATTCGCCGCCACATCCACTCGCACCCCGAACTCAGCGGCCAAGAGTATCAAACCGCAGCCTACGTAGCCGGAGTGCTCGCTTCCAGCGGAGTCCGCGCCACGGAAGGAATCGGCAAAACAGGAGTCATCGGCGAACTCAAAGGTAACAGCAGCGAGTCCGGCTGGTTGGCAATTCGCACCGATATGGACGCCTTACCGATTCAAGAACGCACTCACTTAGAATTTGCCTCGCGCAACGAGGGAGTGATGCACGCTTGCGGCCACGACATCCACACTACGGTTGGTTTGGGCGCGGCGATGATATTGTCTGAGTTAAAAGAAAAATTTTCTGGTAACGTCCGTTTCTTGTTTCAGCCGGCGGAGGAGATAGCCCAAGGCGCCCGCTGGATGATTGCAGATGGGGCGATGCAAGATGTTGATGGCATCCTCGGAGTGCACGTTTTTCCGACGATTCCGGGCGGTTGTATTGGTATCCGCCACGGGGCCCTGACGGCGGCGGCGGATGACCTAGAAGTGATTGTAATTGGCGAATCCGGCCACGGCGCGCGTCCCCATGAGGCGATCGATGCAATTTGGATCGCTTCTCAGATTATTACTACTTTGCAGCAGGCGATTAGTCGCACGCAAAATCCTTTGAGGCCTGTGGTTTTGACGATCGGGCAAATTAGCGGCGGACGCGCGCCAAACGTGATTGCCGATCGCGTAAAATTATTGGGCACGGTGCGATCGCTCCATCCCGAAACCCACGAAAAACTGCCGGCTTGGATCGAACAAATTGTGGCTGGCGTCTGTGAAACTTACGGCGCGAAATATGAACTCAACTACAAACGCGGTGTACCGGGAGTGCAAAACGATCCCAGTCTCACTCAATTACTCGAAGCGACGGCTTTGGAAGCTTTAGGTCGATCGCGCGTTCAAATTTTACCAGAACCATCCCTCGGCGCGGAAGATTTTTCAATGTATTTAGAACACGCACCGGGAACCATGTTTCGCTTGGGAGTGGGACTGGCTGACAAACCCAACTATCCCCTGCACCACCCGCAGTTTGAGGTGGATGAAGCCTCTATTGTCACCGGCGCTGTCACCTTAGCCTATGCTGCTTGTCAATATTGGAAACAGCAAGCAAGTAAGTGATATCGTTTCTAATCGTAGTTGTAGGGTGTGTCGCGATCGACAATCCCTCAACTAATAGCGACAATCTAATAGCAACGCACCCTACCAAATAGCTAACTAACCGTAGGGTGCCCAGCGGGGAAAAATGTTTAGTCTGCGATCGCCACATTCAGCCGCTGGACACCCTACAATAAAAACTAAAACCCTTGATTGTACAGCCAAGTTATGATACTCAATTACAAGTTAAGCATAACAGGTAATGAAGAGCTTTATACTATAACTTTAATTACGAATCTTGTAAAACTATCTGCTATAATTATTTAAGTCACCGCTAAGAAATGCTAGCCATGACCCAAGCTCCTTCAATCAAAACTGAATATCAAGTAACTGTAAATTATCCAGTCTGGCAAAAAGTTGAGCAAATTGCTAAACAATTCAACTTGTCTGTTTCTGAACTATTGGAACATCTAGCTAAGGGTGAACTGAAAGTTGTTGCTGTTTCAACCAATTCGGAAACACTGAGCGATGGCGAGATTGCAAATTATTTCATTTGGTTAGCTTCGCAATCTGATGTAGAAATAAATGCTTACAAGCTACAAAAACTAATGTACTACGCTCAAGCTTGGCATTTAGCAATTTATGGCACGCCACTCTTTAATGCGGATTTTCAAGCGTGGATTCACGGCCCAGTGATTCCCGCTCTACTAGAGGAGTATCAAAGCCAATTTAGCTGGGAACCAATTGCCAAAAAAATCGAACAACCGAAACTTCCCCAAAAAATTGGGGAATTTATCGAAGAAGTTGCTGAGGCATACTTTGAGTACGATGATGAAACTTTGGAACGAATGATTTGCGGTGAAATGCCTTGGCTAGAAGCGAGAGGGAATTTACCCAGAGACGAATCTTGTCATACCATTATTTCTCAAGAATCGATGAAACAATATTATTCGGATCGTGTCAAAGAAGAAACCTCAGCCTAAAATTGTTCCTTCTCAAGGGAAACCGCCGGAAAGTCTGGGATTTTCGTTCAAGTACCTGCAAACTCAGAATGAAAAATTCTCAATTCGCGATCGCGATCCGAATTATTTTACTGCTTTTCTGGAAAGATTGCGCGATTTATCGACATTAACAGCACAAGAAGTAAAGATGAATCGCAGTCAATCTCTTCGCTGTCATCCGATTAAGTGGCGAGAAACAACCGAACCAAATGGGTTTGGTATCCCGAATGAAAAAGAATTGGTAACAGTTCCTTATCAGTTTTCTCTTTCAACGAACGAACACGGTCGAGTGCATGGATTCTTTATTGAAGATGTGTTTTATATTGTTTGGTTAGATCCAAATCACAATCTTTATCAGTAAGCAGTGCTTTTTTGAAAAAGAGAGGCGAGGGGCGATCGCACTTTGTGACAATTTGGGACGTAAGGGCGATCGCGATTTCTAGTAACTAGGATATCAGCAGCTAGGGTTTGGGCTTAATCTCTGGTAATTTCAAACTTAATTGGTCATCTTGATTTAGGTTAGAAGGTAAGCCTATTTTAGAAAAGAACTCATTAGTGAACTTTACAGAAGATTCAACCGCCCACTTAGCACAACCATATCCCAGACACTGGTGCGGGAAAAAAAGGCTTCCTTCTCGTGTCATTGGGTTAATTGTTTGGATTCTACTTTCTAGCTTTTTCCTGAGTTTCTCACTCAAGGTATCTTTATACTTTTCTCCAGTTCCAATCCACTCAGGCTTATAATGGATGAGAGCGTTGCGAAGTAGAATTAGATAATCAACATCTTGGTAGGGAGCTTTTCCGGTATCGAACAGATCTTTGCCTGCTAAAGTAAGAGCAATTTGAAACTTTTGTAGTACAGAAGGCTTAAGATCATCTAATGGACTATAAATTTTGGCGACTTTGGTCTTATTTGGTGGCTTAATTTCAAGTTTCCACATTCTAGCCATCAATGCTATGACATTATGATCCAAACCATTTGAATAAACGCCATCTGCTACATCCGTAAACAATTCGTTGATTGTAGCCTCAAGATAGGAGACTGTAGTGATTATGGAGCCTATAACATACGATCTATGTTTCTCAAACAACTCTGATGAATCTTGGCTGTCATCATACTTATCTTCTATTTCATAACTTAACTTTGCAAAGTGAGCTGCTGCTTTAATATGGCTAAATGATAATTTATGACTCACCTCAAGAGAAGTAATTTCTATCTTAGAGTGATCAGTGTAAATATTTGCGCTTAGAGGATAGTCGGTCATAGCTATTTTATGAGTAAAAGATGGGTTTAAAATCTTGAATCTTCCTGGATAAAATCAGGGCGATTCTGTTTTAATTCTGTTGCTTATTAGCGTGTAGTTGTTTTGATAATCAGCAAGCTTTTGTTTAGCTTGATCTTCCACAAATGTACCTTGAGGAATAGAACTTAACAAGTTGATCGCCTGCTGCAGTTTTGATTGAGCATTCTGCCAGACTTCTTTAGGATGAGGTGGATTATTCACCAGGACGGCGGCTTCCCATGCTAGTTTTTGGGCGGCTTCAAAATTAGTGGCTGCTTTCTGTTCAGTGACAATTCTATTAGTAATCGCCTGATAGTTAGTTCGATAAACAGTTAGCTTTTCTTGAGCTTGAGTTGCAACAGGCGAACTGTCTGGAATTGCCTCTAACAATTTGATTGATTCCTGCCACTTCCCTTGTACTTGCTGCCAATTTTCTAGTGGATGAGGTGGATTTTGAGTCATAACGGCAGCTTCCATTGCTAGTTTTTGAGCTGCGGCTAAATTTGTTGCTGTTGGGTCTGGCTGAGGAGCCGGTGTTAAGGTGGGTGAAGCTTCAGCATTTGGTTTTTGCTCCTCAATATTTAGAGGAATTCCAGAATTTGCTATTGTCTGCTGACTCGGTGAAATCTGAAAGGTAGTTTTCCACCCGACAAAACCCAAAGCTCCTAGAGTCAGTGTGGATAGTATCAGTATCCAGCCACGCCTACCCCCGCGTTTTTGCTCTGAAGACATGGTACGGTCAATAGGATTTAGAGATTCTCCTATCTGTGTGGATCTTTCGCTTTGCTTACGACTAGGTTTTTTTTGTTCCTGCTGACGGCGTTCTTTTTCTAGCTGTTTAAGAGATTGTTCAGCCTGTCCTCTTAAGCTATTAGCACCGTGAAGTAAAGTATTAGCTCTTTCTTTTAAATATACACATTCATTAATGATACTTTCAACAGTTCTAATCTCACCCTTAGAAGATATAATAACTTCTCCCCCTTCGTCCAACCATTCTATCGCAAAAACTGATTCCCCAAAGTAAGAAATCAAAGCTTTTACGAAATCAATAAGCTCATCACTTTCAAAATTATGTAGGATAGTATCTAGTTTTGGCTGAACCTGTTTTAGCTGTTCTTGAGCTCCCTTTATTTGTTGAAGCTGTTGCTTTAAAGCTTCCTCTTCATCAAAGTCAAAGTGAATCCTTAAAGCTTCATCAATTTTTCTAATTTCGTCAGGTAAAGTTTTAAATGTTCTTTCTAACTCTAGCTTACTTAATAAGTGCGAATCATTTAAAATTATCTCGGCTATATTCTTAAGGATCTGACCAAAATCAATTAAATGTTCAACACTTTCTATTAAGTCAACCAGGGATGTTTCTTTATCGGGATCGCCCAATTTGTCTGCAAGCAAGCCGCTCCCCGCTGTGACAAGTGCATCTACTAAAAATCCACCAGGTATGAAGAAGCTGGCAACTGTTCCTAACCAAGGTATCGCTCCCAAAAATCCTTTATTGAATCTCTCATCATTTAAGACTTCTTCAAGTTCCTTTTCAATATAATTTAGTCGATTTTGAAGATTATCAATCTTCCCAATTTCACATCGGATTTCGCTAGGATTGCCAATAGTAAGTTTCATTGCGTCTGCAATTTCTGGCAGTTGGTTTACAAGGTTTTCAATGTCAGCCATGATTTACTCTCCTTTAAATATTATCAATTAATAACCCAAAGACAAGTTTAGCTCCCACTTTTTATCCTTAATTAAATTTAAATTTATTTTACAAAATCCAAACTATCTAGCCACTAAGATTGTTTGATGATTCAAGTATTGTTTCTATTTCATCGGAATAACGGTAAGCTTTTTGCCAAAGTTTACTGATAACTGAGTCCGAACTAAAAGAAATAATTAAGCCTTTTAATTCTGGAAATTCAGCTTGTATAATTGCTCGGAATTGTGAACTTAAAGGTTTATGCGCTACTTTTTGTTGAAAGCATTCCTGAGAAATTTCATAATATAACATATTTTTACTTATAAGTTCACTTAAGTATGGGGAAACATTATAATCCTTGGACTTTTCAAACTTCTGAGTTGCCCATTTAGCTGGAGTTATCACACCTGCTAAATCCACATAGTTGACGCCTATGCTTAATCTAGCATTCACTTTTCTAAATTCATCCAAGGCGGTATGGGCCAGATTAGTTGTTAATAATTTAGCTTCGGATTGAGCCGCCTCAATCAAAATTATTTTTTGTTCTTCCTGCCTTAACCTTTTCTGTTCAGCTTCTTCAGCCCTTTGTAAAGCTTCTAGCTCTCGCTTAGCAGCAACAGCTTTCCCAGTCGGAGTATTTTGATACTTTACATAAGCAATACTTGCTGCAATAGCTAGAATAACTGCCAAGGTGGAATTCACAAAAAACATGAAAAATGCTATTACACTCAGGATGATAAATGCAACATTCCATTGATTGTCTGATAATATTTCTGTTGAGGTTTCATTAAGAATTTGTATTGAGGATTGCTCCTGGCTTGTTTCTGCATACGAATTATTAGCAGAAAGCCGATTTGTAGTATTCACTCCTAGATTATGGGAGGATTGACTTGCTCGTGCCACCAACTCAAACTCTCGATTCCAAGCCGGGAAATCTTCACCCGCCTGCTGCCCGTAAACCTTCACAAAAGCGATCGCCCCCGCCTTCAAATTCGTCAACTCCCTGCGGACAATCCTAACAGCCGCTTCCTCATCAGGAACCACATCCGACTCCAGCATCACCTGTAAACAACCATCTTGCAAACTCGCAGTCGCACTAATCCCTTTATTTTGCAACGGCAGATTTAACAGAGATGCGATCGCCTCCACATCGCCAAGCTTAGCGCGTTCCTTCAAACTAAGCTCATTTGACTCCGTATTTTCACTAGAACTTGCTCGCCCCTCTGTAACATCCGTAACAGGCAAATTTTGCCCCGCTACTTCAAACTCTTGACTCCACGCCGGCACCTTTGCGCCCGTCTGTCGCCCGTAAACCTTGACTTTCTCAATCGATGCAGCCCCCAAACCAGCGATCGACTTACTCACCCACGCAGCTAGGGCTTGCTGATTAGGCGCTTCTGCCGCTTCCAGCATCACCTGCAAACAACCATCCTTAAGGGAAGCTGCGGCGGTGATGCCCTTGGGTTGTAGCTGGCGGTTCAGCAGAAGCGCGATCGCCTTTGCATCTCCCTGTTTCGCGAGTTCCAGAATATTCTGCTGTGTCATAACAGGTAGATACAACTAGCGCTGAGCCTAATATTTTGTGCTTTAAGTATAAATTATTTCCTAATTGCCCAAAATTTTCAAGCCATATAAAGTCATATTTAGTAGTTTTTTCCATCCCAACTAGGTCATAAAAAGTCACATTTAGTTGGTTGCTACTGAAAAAGTCATATTTAGTTGGGTTACAATCAGGTCAACCCCTTGCATATGCCTGACCAATGGACGTTGAAGAAGCTTTAGAATTTGTAGACCATCTAGCTTTGACTACTACGGGAAAACACTTAGATAGTCTGCAAAAAGCTATATTACGTGGCGCTTGGGACAATCAGAAATATAAAGAAATTGCACAGCATCACAACCGTTCAGAGAAATATGTTAAAGAAGTTGGCTTTAAATTATGGAAACTTCTATCAGTGGCATTAGGTGAGGAACAAGTATGTAAAGCCAATTTTCGAGCTAAACTGGAAAACTTACAAGCTTCTAATATTGTCTCACTCGTCGGGAATGGCTGCATCCATATTGGCAACATCTCTGCTGAAAGTTTGCACTCTCCAGAAGTCTCACAATCTGAACTGCAAGACAAGGATAGATTTAACGAAAAAACAAGCAATTCCGAACATAAAATACATTTAGATTTATCCGACGCGCCAGAACCCAACCTATTCTATAACCGCACATCCGAACTCACCACCCTCGAAAACTGGATTTTGGGCCGCACCCGCCTCATCACCATATACGGCTTATCCGGTATTGGCAAAACCGCCCTTACACTCCAACTAATCCCGCAAATTCAACAGGAATTCGATCGCACTATCTGGCGAAGCCTCCGCAACTCTCCACCGCTAGCATCACTCCAAACTGACTTAATTCAATTCTGTAGGGGCGGTGCCCCCGTCCCCGCCCTCTCCGCCGAAGAAAGGGCGATCGCAGGGGGATTGCCACTACTAGAATATTTGCGTTCATCCCGCTGTCTCCTAATCCTCGATGACATACAAACCATTTTCAGCAGCGGACAACTCGCAGGCCACTACCAACCAGGCTATGAAAATTACGGCACATTCTTCAAACAAATAGCCGAGTCATCCCACAACAGTTGCTTAATCCTGTTGAGTTGGGAAAAGCCCAGAGAAATTGCCGCCCTAGAAGGCGAAAATCGCCCTTGCAAATCGCTGCAACTCAACGGTTTAGGCGCGGAAGCAGGGGAAATATTCAGAGAAAAAACATTAGCTGAAGAGGAGAAATGGTCACAACTGATTGACCTTTACCGAGGCAATCCCCTCTGGTTAAATATAGTTGCAAATATAATTCAAGATTTATTCGGCGGCAGCGTTTCCGAGTTTCTCTCCTATGATACCCTATTTTTAGGTGATTTAGAATCTTTGCTGCACCAGCAGTGCGATCGCCTATCTGAATCAGAAAAACAAGTGATATCCTGGTTAGCTAGTGAAGCCGCACCAGTTGAAATATCAAAATTTTCAGCCCATCTCGAATTATCCCCATCAGCCTTATTGCAAGCTGTGCAATCCTTGGGACGGCGTTTATTAATTGAAAAAGTGAAACAAGGTGAGAAAACGCTTTTCACACTCCAGCCTGTATTGATGGAGTATGTGAAAAACCACTTCCTAAAGGTTGGATAGTTTCAGGGCGAATCATGGGAGGCTAGAAACCGGGTTTCTACTTTGTCAGGTGCGTCGCCTGCGAGATTATCGCTCTTTTTTAGGGATTTTCGAGGGAGCCACACCCTACGACTATTTTGTCTGATGCGTCGCTACTTAAGCTTTTTGTCCGCCAGTCCTCCCGCCCACCCGGCACTGGAGCCAGGGAATGAATTCCCCCTCTTATAGCGAAAGTCCTCTCAAAGAGGACTGAATAATTCATTAGTCCTCTTTGAGAGGACTTTCGCTTTGAGGCAGGGGTTTCAACCCCTGTCGGACTATCGGTTTAACGAACCAAACCAGCTAATCTTCGGTAATTCCCCTATAGCAGCGGCCAAATGTGCTAACGTACGATCGCAAATCCCCAAATTTCAACTATCGGGAGATAGATAACCGTGTTCCCTCAAGCACCTCCAACTCCCAATTACAAATGGTTTAGCTGCATTTCTAGCACTGTTTTCACCGCATTGTGCCTGTTGCCCCTTTCCAACGCTGCTGGATACGCCCAAACTCCCCAAAATAGAGTCATCAAAATCGGCGTGGTGCAGCGGTTTGGCACTAAACCTACCGATAAACTAACGCTGAAAGCTTTACCGGGCGACAGCTTAACATTAAGTTACAAAACTCCCCAAGGCATAGAAACCAAAACTACCGCCAGCATCAAGCTAGAAATAGCCAATAAACCTCTGGAAGCGCCATTAGTAGAAGAACGAGTTGTTCTGAGCTCCCACCGCAGTTTTGAGAGTGCAGAAGATAGTGCCAATCAGTGGCGCGCTAAGGGTATTGATGTGGAAATTGCTCAACCTTTGCGCTGGCAAGTTTGGGCGAAAAGAGATACTTACAATTCTCCTTTGGTGCGGCGCTGGCTGTTGCAAAGTTTGCAAGCTCAAGGTAACAAAACAGCTTTTTTAGATACGAAAGTTTTTAAACAAATACCTCAAACGTTTTGGCTGTTAAATGGCTTTCGTTTCAACCGCAATGAGCTGGATGTCACGGCTGGCAAAAATGTAATTGAGGTGTTGGAACAAACTACCCAAGAGGCGACAGCTACCGACCCAGAAAAAGCTATTCAACAAACTCGCCGTTACGGTGGCAGTTTGCACTTACAAAAAAATTCTTACGGTACTTATACTTTAGTCAATAATGTGCCGACTGAAACTTATTTGCGCGGTGTTGTTCCTCACGAAATTGGCGCTTTTGCGCCCTACGCTTCGATTGTCGCTCAAACTATTTTGGCGAGAACTTACGCGCTGAGAAATTTGCGCCGGTTTGCTGTGGATAATTACGAGTTGTGCGCTGATGTTAACTGTCAAGTTTATAAGGGTTTGACGGAGGTTTTCCCGCAAAGCGATCGCGCGATCGCCCAAACAGCAGGTTTAGTCCTAACTTACGAAAATCAGCTCGTAGACGCGCTCTATTCGGCATCTAGCGGCGGCGTGACGGCAACTTTTGGCGATGTGTGGCACGGCCCGGAACGTCCATATTTGCGATCGATCGTCGATTCCCCCAAAAACCTCTGGGATTTGACAAAGCAGAGCTTGTCTGACGAAACCAACTTCCGCCGCTTTATGACTCTCAAAGCAGGCTTTAATGAGGAAAAAGAAGAAACCTTCCGCTGGCGCGAAGAAGTCTCGCTGACATCGATTGGTGGATTTATGCGACAGTATCTTCAGAAGAAAAAGCACCCGCTAGCTAATTTTAAGACTCTCACAAAAGTTGAAGTGGTAGAAAGATCGGCCGCTGGTCGAGTTTTGCAGATGAAGGTACAAACTGATTTGGGCCCCATCGATATTGACAAAGACGAGATTCGCAATGCTTTTTATCCGCCGATTAGCACGCTGTTTTACCTAGATCCAATTTACAATCCAGACAAAACTCTCAACGGTTATGCTTTTGTCGGAGGCGGTTTCGGACACGGCGTGGGAATGAGTCAAACTGGTTCTTACAATTTAGCTAATTTGGGCTGGAATGGCGATCGTATTCTGAGTTTTTATTTTCCCGGCGCTCAAGTTGTGCCCCTCAACGATTCCATTACATTTTGGCGGGAATAGTAGACTTGAATTGCAAAAATCGGAAAACACCCTGAAATTATCTGCGTTTATCTGCGTTTATCTGTCTGACATCTGCGGTTTCTGTATCAATCAAAGACTTATGCAATTCAAGTCTAGTTTATAAGACAATAGGCTTGGGTTAAGACAGATCCCCCCTAACCCCCCTTCCCAAGGGGGGAACAAGAATCTTCTCTTTCGTCCCCGCAACGATGCGGGGGATGCGAGGGGGATCTCCGGGCGATAAACAGTGTTAACCCAAGCATATTGGTTTATAAGACAACACGCTTGGGACAAGAAAACCGGGGGGTTTCTAACCGCTGTCTTATCTCTCTCGCCGTCTTTCAATGCAAAAACCCAGTTTCTTAACGTAATTGAGCGGAAATATCTCAATTACGAAAACCAGAAACCGGGTTAATTAGCGCACCGCGCCTGTGAATCCTTTCTTAGTAGAGAGATTCTTCTTGGTGAGTTTCGATCGTACAATCAGACTTAGGATAAGCGACGCAGGTCAGAACAAATCCGGCCTCGATTTGGTCGTCATCCAAGAAAGATTGGTCAGATTGGTCAATTTCGCCAGCAGTAATTTTGCCAGCGCAGGTGGAGCAAGCTCCAGCGCGGCAAGAATACGGGAGGTCGAGTCCTGCTTCTTCTGCTGCATCAAGAATGTAAGTATCATCATCAACGTCAATGGTCTGGTTAATTCCTTCGGCTTCGCTGATGAGGGTAACTTTGTAAGTTGCCATGCACTAAATCCTCTCAAAAATTCAACAAATTTAATAATTTTTCCTAATGCAACGTTCAAGGCTTTATTAGCTCTGAGGTTAGCTGTTAGGTTCGTTCCCTCTATGATAGTAGGGGAAAGAAGTAAGGTTGCAACACTCATTTACAAAAAATTTGAATGGGATTAGTTATAACTTTTTCTAATTTCATCTTGATTGCTTATATCTATCTTGGGTTCGGCGGTGCGATCGTCTTGTGGCTCCCTTGGCGCCAAACCACCAAGTTTCTAGGAAAAATCTTGGTTTGAGCGGCTAAATACAGCCGGAAAACAGGGTATTTGGTACGCCATCGCCCGATCGACTATCAGCCAGACTTACTTGAGTTTGTCCCCGCAGTCGTGAAGAGTGGACAGTTGACAGTGGACAGTGGACAGTTGACAGCTCGCTCCCCGAGCGAAGTCGAAGGGTTGACCGCTTGACAGTCAGCCCAGTCGTTGGGCGGACTGTTGCACTGTTGTACAGTACCGGCATCAAACGATTTATGCTTAACAGGTACGGGCTTTATTTATCAGATCGTTTCTGTCCTAACCCATGTGGCGGTTGCGATATACCGCACCAGACTTGGGTGCAAGTCTTTAACTATACTAAAATCTAAAATCTAAAATCCTATGACTCAAATTAATACTGGCTTTGGTTTTGCAGTAAATTCTCCAATTCGGGTTGGGATTGTGGGTACTGGTTTTGCGGCTAAGTTGAGAGCCCAGACGCTGGTAGCTGACGCGCGATCGAACTTAGTAGCAGTCGCGGGCCGCAACCCGGAGAAAACCGCAGCATTTTGTCAGGAATTTGGGGCGGAAGCTGAGGTTTCTTGGCGCAAGCTGGTAGAAAGATCCGATTTAGATTTGGTAATTGTCTGTACCGTGAACCGAGATCACGGGGCGATCGTCCTGGCGGCGCTGGAAAATCAGAAGCACGTTGTGGTCGAATATCCTCTATCTTTAGAGGTATTTGAGGGCGAAAGGGCGATCGAGCTTGCCACCCAAAACCAAAAACTCCTCCACATCGAACACATCGAACTGTTAGGCGGTTTGCACTGCTCCATCAAAGAATCCTTACCATTAATCGGTAAAGTTTTTTACGCCCGCTACGTCACGATTACGCCCCAGCGCTCCGCACCTGAGCGCTGGACTTTTCAACATTCGTTATTTGGTTTTCCCTTAATCGGCGCCATCTCTCGACTCCACCGATTTACTGATTTGTTCGGAGAAGTCGCAACCGTTAACTGTCAAACTCAATTTTGGGACACACAGCCGGATTTATACAAAGCTTGTTTGTGCAACGCACAGTTGCGCTTTACCAATGGCGTACTCGCTGAAGCTGTTTATGGAAAAGGCGAGACTTTTTCCCAGTCAGAAAACATTTTTACCATCTACGGAGAAGCCGGAACGTTGATTTTTACTCCCGAATCCGGTCAATTAATTCAGGGAGAAAATCGGCAAACTCTCAAAGTAGGAACGCGCCGCGGTTTGTTTGCTAGAGATACGGAGATGGTGTTAGATTGTTTGTTAAACGGTACGCCTTTATATGTCGAAAATACAAATAGTTTGTACGCTTTGAAGGTTGCTGATGCTGCCAAACGATCGAGCGAAACTAGGCAAAATGTAGCGATGGGTAATTTATGATTGGACATCATAAGTTTGTAGTGATGACTTCAGTCCTCAGTTGATGTTTGTAGTAAATCAGGATTCTTCATCCTGACTGCGAACAACTTTTATTTATGTACAATGCTGATATATCCAGGCTGACTTTTTACGCGATCGATCCAAGCTTGAATTGCTGGAAATCTGGTTAAATCAAATCCGCCTTCGCCCGCAACGTGCGTGTAAGCAAATAAACCGATGTCAGCAATCGTATAGCGATCGCCCGCAAAAAAGTCATGGTTTGCTAAATACTGTTCCATCACGCCCAAAGCAGCATAACCGGGCGCTTGTTTTTGTTGGAGTGCTTCTTGATATTCTTCAGCTTTTCCTGTCATGTACCAAAAGCGAGAAGTCGCAATAAAAGGTTCGTGGCTGTACTGTTCAAAAAATAACCACTGCATAACTTGAGCGCGTTCAAATTTATCTGTGGGGAAAAACTCTGTTCCTTCGCTCAAATAAAACATAATTGCATTTGATTCAAAGATAAATTTATCCGGTTCTATTTCTAAAACAGGAATACGCCCGTTAGGATTTTTTAGCAAAAACTCAGGAGTTCGACTTTCTCCTATGAGAATGTCAATTTCGATTTTATCGAAGGGAAGATTAAGCTGATTTAAGAGCAAGCGGATTTTGTAGCAATTCCCAGACGGAGAATACTCGTAAAGTTTAAACATCTTTTTTTTACCGCAGAGAGCGCAGAGAGCGCAGAGAGCGCAGAGTTGAGAACGAGAGAAGTTTACAGATTATTGTAGCATTGGTGGGTAAGATCAGAATTGCTACTTTCAGAAGTAATATGGTTAATGTGCAACCCAGATCGAAGTTCGTGGATATTGGAGACTCAATGAAATTTGACAGTAAAAATTCTCACTTAACTTCGGAAAATATCGGCTTAATCTACGGTTTTATCGGCGTAGTTGGATTCAGCTTGACACTACCTGCAACTAGAGCTGCTGTAATCGATTTAGATCCGCTGTTTGTAGGTTTGGGACGCGGATTGGTAGCAGCTATACTCGCGGCATTTACTCTGTGGTTCACGCATCAAACTCTTCCTTCAAAACAGCAATTTCGGAGTTTGTCGGTTGTCGGATTGGGAGTTGTTTTGGGATTTCCGGTACTATCGGCTTGGGCTATGCAGCAAGTACCTGCCGCCCACGGTGCTGTGGTGTTGGGATTGTTGCCTTTGGCGACAGCAATTGCGGGGGTTGTGCGAGCAGGCGATCGCCCTGACTTCACTTTTTGGATGGCTAGCATTGTCGGTAGTGCAACTGTTGTCGGTTTTGGAATTATTAGCGGTGCGGGACAGTTGCAGCTTGCAGATTTAGCGCTGTTTGGCTCTGTAATTGCTGCTGCTTTTGGCTATGCTGAAGGGGGACAGTTGGCTAAGACTTTAGGTGGCTGGCAAGTTATCTGTTGGGCCTTGGTTATCGTCGCTCCTTTTGAGGTTTTACCGACAATATTTGTGGTATTTAAACATGGGTTGATTGCGGAACCCATCGCCTGGTTGGGTTTTGCTTACGTGAGTATTTTCAGTCAATTTATCGCCTTTTTTGCCTGGTATCACGGGATGGCGATGGGTGGAGTTGCACGGGTAGGTCAAATTCAGTTGTTGCAACCATTTTTGACGCTGCTGGCTTCGGCTATTTTGCTTGGTGAAACTCTGGAGCCCATCGCCCTTGGCACCGCTTGTTTGGTTGTGGCGAGCGTAGCTGTGGGTAAAAAAGCCTCAATTAAGCGCGCAGAAGATTTGTGAGGATCTCGACTCTATCTAATGACAGATGTAAAGCTGGGACTATTTGTATTAAATACAAACAATTAACTAAACCTTTAGGAAAATACTAATGTTAGATATTGATGAAATGAGTTCAAAAGAAATACACGAACTCCTACACAAAGTAGGATACGGTCATCTGGGCTGCATCCACGAAGGCAAGCCCTACGTAATCCCCATGAATTATTATCTCGAAGCAGAGGACATTTACCTGTTTACCACGATCGGCATGAAGACTCACGATCTTGATGCGAATCCAGAAATTTGTTTGCAAGTTGAAGAAATACGCGAGCCACTTCACTGGCGCAGCGCGATCGTCAATGGTCGAGCTTTGCGTGTGACAGAGCAAGCAGATATCGATCGAGTAATGCACCTCGTCAAAGAGCGCAATCCCACACTTTCACCTGCGATCAATCGCACCTGGATCGATAGTCAGGGACGTTCCGAGGCGATCGCAATTTACCGCATTGATGCGAGTGAGATGAGCGGGCGCACGACTGATGGAGTCAGCAGTCGCTAACAACCGAGATATTTCAGAGGAAACAGAAATATGGTTGCGACTTTCGATCCCAATACTGCATACGAACTCTACAAATCTGCGGGTAAACCCAACCGTTCTGATGCGCCAAAACGCCTCGCTAGAGTAATAAATCAGCGATATATTTATCTTACGAAAACCTCAGATTTCCTTCACAATTTAAAGCTAATATGAAAAACAATAACTCAGCGACATCAAAGAGTTATTTCAGTTTTTCACCAGCACAATAGTAGATAATGTCACTTTTGTGTTCGGATAGCAATTTAATCACACTATTGACAACTCTCATAGACTCAACTAAAGCTGAGGACTATGCCAATACAGCGATCTTATTCGCAATGGCGACGATGGAAGAAGCCGAAGCAGCTACCTTGAAAGCGATTAGCACCAGATTGGATGCCACAACTGCTGCGGGAACTACGCAGAAGTAGCCAGGAGGAAACGGCAGTGCCGTTTCCCTACGCCGATTAATTGTAGGGAAACGGCAGTGCCGTTTCCTGACTTTTGCTTTTCAAATGCGCGAATTTTACCTAATTTAGGAGAGATTTTTTTGAGCGAAGTAATGCAGATTATTCCGCTATTTTTGTTTGAGATAGAATTTTATTAAAACATTCAAAAGGTAGAGATTATATGCGGCAGTTTCTATAAATATTCAATCAAAAGGTAGAGGTTATATTCGGTAATTATTGTTAAGATTCAGTTGGCGAGTCGAGTCAAAGCGATCGCACTTGGGGAAAATCAGTGATTTATATCAATTCCGCTGGCATCGGAATTAATATAACCCGAAATCAGGGACAAAACTACAATAAATCATGGTAGGGAAACGACTGTCTTGTCACTCTATATCATTCCAGCGTAGCCGGAATTGATATTACGTGCGATCGCCAACCGTAACCGTCCTCCAACTATTGAAACTGATGATAATCGTCCACCATTTGAATAATTCTCGTTCCCAGCGCATCTTGTGGTTGCTAGAGGAACTGGGACTGGAGTATGACATCAAGCATTACGAGCGTGACCCCGAAACCCTACTAGCGCCAGCATCCCTGCGTCAGGTACACCCACTCGGTAAATCGCCAGTTATAACGGACGGGGCGCTAACTTTGGCAGAGTCGGGAGCCATCATTGAGTATCTGGTTGACAAATATGGTACAGGAAAGTTTGCCCCTCCACCCGATACATCCGATCGCCTGCGATATACTTACTGGCTGCATTATGCCGAAGGTTCAGCTATGCCGCCGCTGCTATTGAAGTTGGTCTTCGATCGCATAGAGCAGCAGCCCATGCCGTTTTTTCTCAAACCGATCGCGCGATCGATCGCCAGTCGTACCAAAACTTCGTTCATCGAACCTCAAATCAAGCAGCATCTTGATTACCTGGAAGCAGAGCTAGGAAAAAGCTTGTGGTTTGTGGGAAATGAATTCACCGCAGCCGATATTCAGATTAGCTTTCCGATCGAGATAGCAGTTGCGCGAGGAGGTTTAGATGCCAGCCGACCAAAATTGATGGACTTTCTCGATCGCATTCACACCCGCCCAGCTTATCAACGAGCATTAGAACGAGGCGGCGCGTACAAAGTTGCGAGTTAACTTGACAGGGTTGGCAATTTCTACCCTACAGTCAACTTCCGTTTAATTCCACTTTTGTACTTAGTAACTATTTCATGTCTCGGCTGCTTTACACTACTTTTTCACAAACAATCATCATGGTGAATAACATGGAAATGACCAACAAAATTGATATAAACAAATCAGTGCCTCGCGAGCGGTGGGGTGAATTTTTCGATCAGTTTACCGATGGCAATCGGGGACGGCATATTTCGATCGAAATCATCGATGCAGAAGCAGGTGATGCAGAAGTCATTAAGAATGCACCTCTTCATGCAATTGTTTACGATCGCCCTGGCAAAGGAGATGATTTGGTAATTGAAGTGGGTAAAGATCAGGTGACTTACGCTCACACGGTCGATTCGCCCACAGAAGTTTTAACCGGACAAAACTCAAACGGTGCGATCGTAGCGCTGCGGATTAGTGACGCTGCTGGGACGCAAACATTGATCCAGCTACAAGCTAGTTGAGCTGGTTGAATAATCCTGATTTCAGCAGCGAACATCAATGCACTTTATGAAATCGCTATTGATGCAGATGACATTGCTGGCGCGATCGCGTATGTTATCGAGCAGCCGGGTGATGTTGATGTGAATCAAATCATCATCCGTCCGACACGTCAAGAACTTGAGAGTGACAGAACATGAAACAGCGAAAACTGGGGAATCAAGGATTAATCGTCTCGGAACTAGGACTCGGCTGCATGGGGATGTCCGAATTCTACGGGACAACCGATGAGTCAGAATCGATCGCCACAATTCACCGCGCCTTAGAACTAGGCGTGACTTTGCTAGACACGGCTGATATGTACGGTGTCGGTCACAATGAGGAATTAGTGGGTAAAGCGATTAAAGACTGTCGCGATCGAGCGATCGTCGCCACCAAGTTCGGCAACGTGCGCGGTAGCGACGGCAGTTTTCAGGGCGTCAACGGCAAACCCGAATATGTCCGCTCTTGTTGTGATGCCAGTCTCAAGCGTTTGGGCGTCGAGACGATCGACCTTTACTACCAGCACCGAGTCGATCCCAATACTCCGATCGAAGAAACCGTCGGCGCAATGGCAGAACTCGTCCAAGCCGGAAAAGTGCGCTACCTCGGCCTTTCCGAAGCCGCCACCAACACCATCCGCCGCGCTCAAGCAGTGCATCCGATTTCCGCACTTCAGACGGAATATTCGCTGTGGAGTCGGGAACCAGAAACCGAGATTTTGCCCACTTGTCGGGAGTTAGGGATTGGCTTTGTGCCTTACAGCCCCCTCGGGCGCGGGTTCCTGACGGGCAAAATCAAGAGCCTCGATACGCTATCGGAAGGAGACTATCGATCGCAAAGATATCCTCGCTTTCAAGCCGAGAATATCCAGCAAAATCTGGAACTCGTCGAGAAGATCGAGCAAATGGCAGCTACTAAAGGCATCAAAGCCGGACAGTTGGCCCTGGCTTGGGTATTAGCCCAAGGCGAAGACATCGTGCCGATTCCAGGTACCAAACGCCGCACCTATCTCGAAGAAAACATTGCCGCCGCAGAGATAACGCTGACTCAAGCCGAACTAGACCAAATCGCCAAAGCACTTCCGTTGGGAATTGCGGTGGGCGATCGCTACCCCGACATGAGCAGCGTCAATCGTTAGAATTTGGCGCTAGTAATTAGACCTCTCCCATAATTGTGGAACAGGCATCCTGCCTGTTCAAGAAAGGCTTTTTGCCAGATGTCTATTGCATAGCAGTCAAATTAGCAGATACGCACTTTACTGCGAAATTCTGGGTGCATCTCAATGAGTGCAAATATATTCGTAGGGGCGAAGCATTCCGGCAGTAAATCTTTGCTTCTCACTAATAAATTGTCTGCCGGAATGCTTCGCCCTTGCACTCATTGAGATGCACCCGAAATTATCAACAAATCCTCACGAGCACAATCCATGAAAACAAATGCCTACGCCGCCCAAAACGCCACGAATCCACTCGCACCCTTCAACTTTCAACGCCGCGATGTCGGCGAGCACGATGTGCAGATCGAAATTCTATATTGCGGCGTGTGTCACTCCGACTTGCATACCGCCCGCAACGAATGGCAAAACACCACATACCCTTGCGTGCCCGGTCACGAAATCGTCGGACGGGTTGTAAAAGTTGGCGCGCACGTCAAAAAATTTAAGGAAGGCGACACCGCAGGAGTCGGTTGCATGGTCGATTCCTGCCGCACTTGTGCCAACTGCGAGGAAGACTTGGAACAGTTCTGCGACAATGTGACTTTCACATACAACTCCCCCGACAAACACGTTGGTGGCACGACTTTCGGGGGATACTCTGACAGCATCGTCGTAGATGAAGCGTTTGTGCTGCAAGTTCCAAAGAATTTGAATCTCGCCGCCGTCGCCCCGCTGCTTTGCGCTGGAATCACCACTTATTCCCCATTGCACCGCCACAATGTTACCAAAGGTCAAAAAGTTGGTGTTGTGGGACTCGGCGGACTGGGACACATGGGGGTGAAATTGGCGAAAGCTTTGGGCGCCCATGTCGTCGTATTCACCACCTCATCGAACAAAGTTGAAGATGCCCTGCGCCTGGGAGCAGATGAAGTCGTCAATTCCAAGAATGCCGACGAGATGAAAAAACATTTGAATAGTTTCGATTTCATTCTCGACACTGTATCGGCGCAACACGACATCAACGCCTACCTGCTGCTATTAAAACGCGATGGCAACCTCACCCAGGTCGGCGTACCGGAAAAACCGCTTTCTCTGAATGTCAGTACCTTGATTTTTGGTCGGCGCACTCTCGGTGGCTCCCTGATTGGTGGCATCAAAGAAACTCAGGAAATGCTGGATTTCTGCGGCAAGCATAACATCACTTCGGATATCGAACTCATCCCCATTCAGAAAATCAATGAAGCCTACGATCGCCTGGTGAAAAGCGACGTGAAATATCGCTTCGTTATTGATATGGCATCGTTGCAAGAGGCCGGGTAAAGGTTTGTAGTGTGGAATGCAAGTCCGCTCTTTATTGCGGACTTGCATTCCACACTACGAACTGTTTTTGTTATAGTAATCGACCGAACCTGATATAAATCCCCATAGAAAAACCTCACGCTTTCCACTTGACAGTCAACTGTCAAATGTCAATTGTTTAATTAACATCAAGGATAAAAATTATGACAGATATCATCAGCCGCGAAATTCACCTAGTCTCCCGCCCCAACGGAATGCCAACCGCAGCTAACTTTACGATCGCCCAAACCCAACTCCACCCAATTCAAGACGGACAAATACTCGTTCGCAATCTCTACATTTCGGTAGATCCCTATATGCGCGGACGCATGAACGAAAGCAAATCATATGTGCCGCCCTTCGAGTTAGGCAAACCGCTACAAGGCGGCGCAGTCGGCGAAGTCATCGAATCCCGCGCCCAGGAATTCAAGCCCGGCGATGTCGTCACTTCCAACTTTGGCTGGCGGGAATACTTCACCGCAGCGCCGAAAGAGTTGCATCCCGTCAGCAGCGAAATTCAACCGCTATCGGTTTATCTCGGTGCCCTGGGGATGACGGGGATGACGGCTTGGGTGGGGTTGAATTTGGTAGATGTCAAAGCAGGCGACGTAATTTTTATTTCCGGTGCCGCCGGCGCGGTGGGAAGTGTGGCGGGACAATTGGCAAAACTGCGCGGCTGTCAGGTCATCGGCTCAGCAGGTTCCGCCGAAAAAGTCAAGTTTCTGCTGGAAGAATGCGGATTCGATCGCGCTTTCAATTACAATTCCGGCCCAGTCCTCGAACAACTCAACCGCGAAGCACCAGACGGAATTGATGTTTATTTCGACAATGTAGGAGGCGAAACCCTGGAAGCGGCGCTGTCAGCCTTGCGCGTGCACGGCAGGATTGTCGCTTGTGGCAGCATCTCTGGTTACAACAAGCCGCAGCCAGGCCCGAACAATCTGTTTAATATGATTGGCAAACGGTTGACGATGAAAGGGCTGATCGTTAGTGATTGGCTCGATCGTCAAAGCGAATTTGAGCGGGAAGTTGGCGGTTATTTCCAAGCTGGAAAATTAAAAAACCAGGAAACAGTGGTAGTAGGAATTGACCAAGCCGTAGATGCGTTCATAGGTCTTTTTGAAGGCAAAAATCTTGGCAAAATGGTGGTAAAATTGGATGAGGTGGCGACTAATTAGTGTCAACTTAAGGTACAACCAATAGTCCGGCAAGGGTTGAAACCCCTGCCTCAAAGCGAAAGTCCTCTCAAAGAGGACTGAAGAGAAGAATTTTCAACTAATTAGTCCTCTTTGAGAGGACTTTCGCTATAAGAGGGGGAATTAATTCCCTGTCGGTGCCGGGTGGGCGAGAGCGATTTGGCGGACTCACAGCTTGAGTTGACACTAATGGTGGCGACAATGGAATGGGCACAGCCGTAGAGAATTATTTGACGTTATTTGGTTTAACTAAAGTATGGATCTCAAACTATCAGGCAAGGTTGCATTGGTCAGCGGTTCAACGGGTGGAATTGGACTGGCAATTGTTACCACACTTGCTGAAGAAGGAGCGACGGTAATTGTCAATGGCAGAACGCAAGAACGCGTAAACAATGCGATCGATCGCATTCAGCAAAGTGTCCCGAATGCCAAACTTCAGGGAATTGCTGCCGATTTGGGAACGCAAGCAGGCGTTGAATTGTTGCTTCAAAAAGTGCCATTCGTCAACATTTTGGTGAATAACTTAGGAATTTATGCCTCCAAAGCATTTGCAGATATCTCCGATGAAGAGTGGATGAATATTCTGGAAGTGAACGTGATGAGCGGTGTTCGGCTCTCGCGCCATTATTTGCCGCTGATGCTGAAGCAAGATTGGGGACGGATTATTTTCATCTCTAGTGAATCTGGCTTGAATATTCCCGCCGAAATGATTCACTATGGCGTTACCAAAACTGCACAATTGGCATTGAGTCGCGGTTTGGCGGAAACAACTGCGGGCAGTCATGTAACTGTAAATACGGTATTGCCGGGCCCAACCCGTTCTGAAGGTGTGGAAAACTTTATCCAGGGATTATCTAAGGATCAAAATATTTCGATCGAACAAGTTGAGAAAGAGTTTTTTACTAAGATGCGTCCATCTTCGCTGATTCAGCGATTTGCTTCAACGTCTGAAGTTGCTGCGTTAGTTGCGTTTGTTGCCAGTCCCTTAGCTTCTGCGATTAATGGTGCTGCCCTGCGAGTCGAGGGTGGAGTAGTGCGATCGATTGTGTAACGAAGTTTTTACCTTGATGTGCTGGAAAAATCTCTCATTCCCTACATTTTTGAACAGAATGCTTTCATTCAAACAAAAATAAGGAGCGTTACATTTCATTAACTCACCCTAAAGCGATCGCTATTACTGTGAGTCGTGAGTTTTAGGCGATCGCTCAAACCCAGTAAATTTATCCTAGTTTGGTTATTTATCCGCATTCTAATCACTATCTTGCTCTAAAAGATTGCTGGTGATGGAGCAATTTATGGAACGAGGGGCGATGTTCCGCTACTACTCCTTGCCGATCGCGCTGCCATCTTTCCTGGACACAGTTTAACACACCTGCTATTTTTCCAAGCCAAGATTTGGAATTTTTGCGCTTTCAATCCTATTTTCCTATTATATTAAATAGGTGAGCAAATTTGTCTGAATAAAAGTAATGCAACGATTTAATCTAACTATACTCAAACAGTTCTGGTCGATCGCCAAATCTTACTGGTCAAGCGATGAAAAATGGCGCGCGCGCGGCTTATTGCTATTAGTCATCCTGTTGTCGTTTGGCTACACGGGACTAAGCGTGCTGCTCAACAACAAGCGAGGCGAGCTAATCTCGGCATTGTCTGCTCACGATGAAGCTAGATTTTGGCAAACAATTCTAATTTTTGCCGGCACATTAGTCGTTTATGCACCACTATATGCGGGCTATGATTATTTGCGCGATCGCCTGGGCTTGGAATGGCGGCGCTGGCTGACTAACTATTTTGTCGATCGCTATTTCCAGAATCGGGCATTTTACAATCTCAATCATGCCGATGCTGACATCGATAACCCCGATCAGCGGATTGCTGAAGATGTTAAAAGTTTTACCCAAGAATCGTTAAAGCTACTGCTAGTAGTAGTTGATTCGTTGTTAGCTGTAGCGGCATTTAGTGGGGTGCTCTGGGGCATTTCTCAGCCGTTAATCTTGTTTTTGGTGCTCTACGCCCTGGTTGGAACCTTGGCGACGGTTGGGGTATTCGGGAAGCCCTTAATGCGACTCAATTTTGGGCAGCTTAAAAAAGAGGCCGATTTTCGGTTTAGTTTAGTGCGGGTGCGAGAAAATGCGGAGGCGATCGCCTTTTACCAGGGAGAACCGCGCGAGTCAGCTCAAATTAAAGGCAGATTTGTCGAAGCTTTTGATAATTTCAAGCGCTTGATTTTTTGGGAGTTGAATCTCAATATCCTGACTAACGCCTATGAATTTATCCCGTTCATTTTGCCAGCAATTGTAGTCGCTCCCGGCATTTTTGCGGGTGATTTAGAAGTTGGTAAAGTTACCGAGGCGCAAGGAGCTTTCATTCGAGTCTTTTTCTCGCTCAATCTAATTGTGGCACGCTTTCAATCCCTTGCTACTTTTGGCGCGGGTGTCGAGCGTTTGTACACCTTTTTAGAGTGTTTGGAAACTCATCACTTAACTTCTCAGGAGTCTGAGGGCGTTGAGAAAACAAGTATCAAAACTGAAATTGCCGATCGACTGGCGATCGAAAACATGACCCTCCAAACACCTAACCGCCAACGGACTTTGGTGGAGGATCTATCCGTGAAACTCTCTACTGGCGAAGGTTTGCTGGTGAGAGGGCCTAGCGGTTGCGGCAAGAGTTCTTTGCTAAGGGCGATCGTTGGACTGTGGGATGCAGGTACTGGTAAAATTTTGCGACCGACCCTTGATCAAATGTTGTTTTTGTCGCAGCGACCTTACATGATTTTAGGGACGTTACGAGATCAAATGCTGTATCCAAATATGAATTTGGAAGTTGAAGATTCGCAGCTCAGGGAAATTTTGCTCCAGGTAAATTTACCCAACTTAGAACAAATGTATGGAGGATTTAACACAGAACAAAACTGGGCGGAGCTTCTATCTTTGGGAGAACAACAGCGCCTAATTTTCGCACGCCTGCTGCTCAACAAACCTAGTTATGCAATTTTAGATGAGGCTACTAGCGCCCTTGACTCTAGTAATGAAAAACACTTATACCAACAGTTACAAGCCTCTGGCATGACATTTTTGAGCATTGGACATCGAGAAAGTTTGAGTAATTATCACCAAACTATTTTGGATTTGACCGCCGATCGCACCTGGTATTTAAAAGCTTCTGAAGTTCTAGCTATTTTGCCTTCTGATAATCTTGTTGTTGAAGATATCAAGATAGAAATGGAGGAGACGGCAGTGCCTTAGTCCCTACCCCGATTAATTGTAGGGAAACGGCACTGCCCATTGGTGTCAACTTAAGGTACAACCCATAGTCCGGCAAGGGTTGAAACCCCTGCCTCAAAGCTAAAGTCCTCTAAAGAGGACTCATGAGTTCTTCAGTCCTCTTTAGAGGACTTGTGCTATTAGACAGGGGTTTAAACCCCTGGCGGACTGCCGGGTGGGCGGGAGGACTTGGTGGGCTGACACTTAAGTTGACACCAAGGGGCGCTGTAGTGTCCTGATTTTGAGATTAATAGCGAAAATTTACTTCGACGATCGCGCATTCTCAACAATTACTCCATCCACCATCCGAATCACCCGTTTTGTCCTCGCGGCGACATCAGCATCATGGGTGACGATCGCGATCGTTGTACCTTGTTGATTTAATTCTGTCAGCAGATCCATAATCTCTTGAGAGGTTTGAGAATCCAGTGCTCCAGTTGGTTCATCCGCCAAGACTAAGGCTGGATGATTGACTAAAGCACGGGCGATCGCCACTCGCTGTTGCTGTCCGCCTGACAACTGATGGGGACTATTCTGGAGTCGATCGCTCAAACCGACTTGTACTAATGCTTCGGTAGCTTGCTCGATCCGTTGGGAGCGATCGACATCGGCATAAATCATCGGTAGCATCACATTCGCTAGTGATGTGAGCCGTGGTAATAGGTTGAACTGCTGAAACACGAACCCAATGTATTGATTGCGGATATCTGCAAGTTCATCATCATCGAGGGTTGTGAGATTTATACCTGCTAAGAAATACTCCCCGCTTGTGGGACGATCGAGACAACCAATGATATTCATCAGTGTCGATTTTCCCGAACCAGAAGCCCCCATAATCGCTACATATTCGCCCTGTTCGATCGACAAATTAACGCGCTTGAGGACAGGAACATCGATCGTTTCCAAGTGATAGGTTTTGGTAATGTCTTTAAGCAGAATAATGGTTGCCATAGTTATTCACCAAATATCAGGGGTTAAATTCTCCCACCTTTATAGGTGGATCGTAGTACGCTTCCATCGCCCTAGGAACAAAGGCGGGAGCAACTCTATGTTGGAAGGGCGAAGCATTTCGGCAGACAATTTATTAGTGAGAATCAAAGATTTACTACCGAAATGCTTCGCCCCTACGAATATATTTGCAAAAATGAGATGCAC
>NZ_JAUBOJ010000055.1:0-22653 GCF_036700185.1 Microcoleus sp. BM001215392
TTGCACTGTAAATAGCCGTCTTTGCATCTGAACAGACATAACTATTCTCCTTATTTGGCAGTTGTATAAACTTTATCATTGTTGCCAGTAAGATTCAACCTAATGACCGATCGCCCTAACTCAATCACAATCAACTAATTACTCGATCGCACAGTCAGAACTTGCGGCGGCGTAGCATCCGGCGGATACAAGAAATCCACCTGCACCAAACGGCGTTCCCCCGGCTTCATATTCACATTCACCAACGGTTCCCCCTGCTGTCCCCGGCGCTGCACAATGTGAATGTAGCGCGTCAAAGTCTTCCCCCCATCATCATTAAACATCACCCGCACCGTACCTCGGAAAAATATCCGATTTTCCGGCGGATCGTAAAACATTAATCCAGCCGATTCTGTATTTGCCTTGATCGGTGTTTGCATTCTAATGCTGACAGATTGCGACTCACGAGACTTATTATAAAGCGGAAAAGTTAAATTGTATTGAATCCCGTAATTACCGTGAGCAAAATAAGCAGTATCGGGATAGCGAGCTAACATTTTAGCGCTTTGAATTTGACCAGTCCCAAAAGTACCCGTATCAGTAGTGCTCAAAGCATAGGAAAATGATTCGCCGCGCTTGGGAATACTTAAATAGTCGGTTCTAGAATTGTCAGTAATTTTAGCTTTCCACTCGGAACCTTCAGCGACTCCGGCCACGCGCCCGTAAATTTTTTGCAGTGGATTTTCGCCTCTGGGAGTTGGAGCCAAATCTCTCGGCCCAGCTAAACCTTTGGTGTTTAAAATATTTTCCCACTGTTCTAAAGTCGGATATTGCTCGACTCCTTCTTTAGTTTTGGGAGCAAACATCGCTAAACTAGCTACATAAAGCGAGTTGCTGCTCGATACTCGCATTAAAGTCGATCGCCCGTTAGAAGCAGGCGTCACAGTCCCCACAGGTATCGGCAAATTCATCAGCATTCGGCTTTGAAGAGCCGGAATCTCCATGGAAGCCGGCAAAATGGCTTGTCTGTGCCCCCGCAGCACATCGCTGGTGATGCGGCTGCCAGGCCCCGCAAACACAGTGCCGAATCGATTTTCTAAATAAGAAGGCAAATCGACAAACAAAGCATCCGGGCGAGTTAAATAAGTCGCTCCTTGCAGGATATTTAAAGTAACAGGTTCCGAGTTGGGATTGTAGACAATTATGCCTTGAAATAAGGTGCGAGTTTGGGCACGATTTTTAGCTTTGGCGATGTGGTGGGCGAAGATGTCAAATCGGCCTTTGAAGGCAAAGTTTAAGTGTGCAGAAGGTACTTGTTTGGCTTCCTCGGGAAATGTGGAGAGCAAAATGCCTTCGGTTTGTACAACTTCCGGGCTGTTGCTGTTGAAAACGGGGATGCTGTCGAGTTTTCCCGGCAAAACGCGCACTTGCTGGGGCACCGTCACAGTTTTCAGCGGGGCGGTTGAGCGAGGTGGTGGTAAATCCAGTTCGTTTTCCGGTAGCGGGACTTCTGGCTGGATGATGAGTTCTTGGGCCGGAGGTGTCGGGATTGCTTGAGCTAAGGGTAGAATTGGTAACAAAAACATAGCTGTGAGCGCGTTTAACTGAACTTGCAAATTGCTTTGACGCAAAGCAATCGACACAAAACTTTACCACAACGCCGGTTGACATTTCCTTGAGTTTGGGAATTTTAGGTCATTTTTTACGGATATAGTCAAATTTAGGACAAATTTTCAATGACGATAATTTTAACCAACGACGACGGCATTGATGCTCCGGGGATTCAGGCACTTTTGCTGGCTGTAGAAGGCAAGACAATTATGGTAGCCCCTCAAGGGCAATTGTCGGGCTGCGGGCATCAGGTGACGGCTCACAGTCCGATTCATGTCGATTGGCGATCGTCGATCGAATATGCTGTAGGGGGAACACCCGCAGACTGCGTGCGCATCGCTCTCAATCACGTTTGTCAGAAGCCGGATTTTGTGCTTTCGGGGATTAATGCCGGCGGCAATTTGGGCGTTGATGTCTACATTTCAGGTACGGTGGCTGCGGTGCGGGAAGCAGTCATGCACGGTATTCCGGGCATCGCAATTTCCCATAGAATTAAAAAGCCGCTGGAAATTGACTGGGATGTCGCGACTCGGTGGGCATCGCGAGTGTTGGCCGATTTGCTGAATCGCGAACCAAAGCCTGGGTGTTTCTGGAATGTAAATTTTCCGCATTTAGCGCCGGGAAGTGCGGAACCGGAAATTGTATTTTGTAAGCCTTCGACTCAGCCGCTGCCTGTGGTTTACCGCCAAGAGGGAGAATACTTTTATTATGTCGGAGAGTATGGCTCGCGCGATCGGGCGCCCGGGACTGATGTTGAGGTGTGTTTTGGCGGTAATATTGCTGTGACTGAGATCTCGCTGTGATCGGATTATGGAAGTATATTTTTTGGGCAAAAAGCGGAAGTAGGCGTAAAACTCGATGCACTAAATGTTTCGGATGGAACGCAATTGCTATTTTGCCCAAAAGTCCTTACTTGTGGCCAACCATAATTCTACAATCATCATGGCGAACTGCCTTAAGTCGCAATTAACCTCAACTGTTATTAGGCATTGAAACAGAAACCTAATTTGCTAAGGATTGCGCTATTTACTTGCGGTTGTCTGTACCATAATTTTTGTTGTCATTCTTTGGCTTAGCCACACCATCAGGTTGTTTTTTAGGCTTTTTGACTTCTTTATTGCTTTTTCTTTCTTTTGACATAATGATTCCTCAATTTTAACTCAGGATAACATAGATTGAAACATCTGTCTAACTGAAATTAGAGCGTATTCGGTAAATCATTAATAAAATATGTTTGTATCACCCTTCATAAAATATGTTTGATAGTTCGGACTTCAGTCCTCACAAAATGCTGCGGACTGAAGTCCACACGCTCGATCCTATTTTACTGATTTTTTTTTAGCAGCGACGCTCTGTTAGGCATATCCATAAATCCATAAATCCCCGATCATTATAATATCGGAAATTAATTTGAACCGAACAGTTTTGATGTGTCCGCCTGAAACCATAGATTTGCCTAAAAGCCTATCGTGTGCCTTTGTCAGCGTCATTTTTACACTAATCCCCCTGAAACGGCGAGCCTAAGCTTTGCGACCAAAAACTTCCCGCAGTGTTGCAAAAAGAACTAAGTATCTTGAAAAATATCAAGTTAATTTTCAGCTTTGTTCAAAGTGCGATCGCATCTGCTGCCTTAGATATAAACTTTTGATCGAGAGCGCGTATTTTTAGATAAATTTTCGTAATTAGGAATCAGACCCCTATGGAAGTAACCGAGCTACTCAACAATTACAAAAATGGCCGTAGAGACTTTGCTGGCGCCGCTCTCGGCGGAGCTATCTTGGACGGAGTTAACCTTTCGAGGGCTAACCTCTCGGGAGCTAACCTGAGTCGATCGCATCTTACCAAAGCAGAACTCAACGGCGCAAACCTTTGCAGGGCAAATCTGAGTTTTGCCAAAATGGGTCAAGTCAGATTAGCCGATGCAGAACTCACGAAAGCCAATCTCAGCGGAGCTTACCTTGTCAAAGCAAAACTTCCCAGGGCTCAGTTGAGTGGCGCCAAACTCATCGCTAGCAATATGCGGGGCGCCATCCTCTGGAACGCCAATTTGTGTGTGGCTGACTTGCAATTCGCCAACCTGCGGGGCGCAAACCTCACGGGAGTTTTTAGCATCAATGTTGAACTCACCCGATTAATTTAGCGACTCGCAAAGCAGAGGTAATCGCTCCTTCGTGCAAGCCATCTCCTAAATAAGCTCCCGCATGATAGGTATTGTTCTCGCCGTTAGTTTCGATAACTTCGTCTCGGTATCGAAAAGACTCGACAGTATACAGCGGCGTGTGATGTTGCTGAATGTGAATAATCTGGTTTTTGTCGATCGCCTCCTCCAGTCGAAATGCTAAGCTGTACTCTCGCGGCGATGTGATGCCACAAAGCTGATTCAAGCTCGCATTGTAGCCCCATCCCTTGTCCGTCTCGAAAAAATCAAATTCCGATAACTTGCGAATACCGTAGCGATCGTACATCGAAGTATCCGAATGCAGCACAGTCGTGGCATAATTCGGTTTCCACGCCGCAAACCGCTTTGTTTCCGCCTCTGTCGGGTCAGCCAACAGCCTCATCACTTGGTCTGGCGGCATCGCAAACACCACCTTATCAAACTCCTGAGTCTCCCCATCACAAAGCAAAATTTTTACAGCATCAGCACTTCTGAAAATTTTGGCAATCTCCACATTCAGCCGTATATCACCCTTAAACCGCTCCAGAATCTTGTCAATGTAAGAATAGACCCCCCCTTTAATCCTCACCCAATTGACCGAAGCATATTCGCGCAAAACCGGCATCGCCAATTCTGCCGGAAAATCTTCAAGCAACTCAAACGGTATCGAGTAGCTGTACATCGTCAGCAACTTCAGCCAATCATTGCGGATGCACGAGCTTTTTAAACTCCCAGAAAGCGGCATATCGTAGAAATCGTGCTGTTTAGCAAACCGCATTTTTAGAATAAATCCAGCCGAACGAGCGTAGAGACTGTCGAGTCGCAAATACTCAATCAGGCGTTGCATTCCCGTGAAATTCTTTTGAATAGCAACCGCAGACAAAAAGTGACCGCCATCTTTAAAAAATAGTGCTGAACCAATCTGTACAGGTTCTAATTCAACACCTAGCTCCTGCATTAAAGCTATGAAATTGTAAAACACAGTGGGAAATTCCAGCACCCCATTTTCTAATATTTCATTGCACTCAGATTGATTTGGCAAAACATTTTTATTGAGCGTCCGAATGTGTCCGCCTAAAATCGGTTGACTTTCCAACACAGTGACGTGATGTTTTTGTTTGTTCAGCCAGTAGGCTGTCGCCATACCGCTAGCTCCGCCCCCAATAATTGCAATTTTCATGGTTGTTAAATCCTAAATTGATAGTTGGATTGTTATTAATTGAATGCTTGTATTCCGCGCAGGACATGGTATCGATTCGAGGTGTCAATTTAACCAGAAAAAACTTTGTATCTCTCGTTTGTAGCTGAGTCTCGATCCCCCTCGCATCCCCCTTAATAAGGGGACAAGACGAAAAATTTTTGTATTTCTCGTCGCTCGCCGAGACCAGATCCCCCTAAATCCCCCTTAAGAAGGGGGACTTTAATAACTTCTTGTCCCCCCCTTCTTAAGGGGGGCTAGGGGGGATCGGGATCTCAGCATCAAACAGTAGCTCCATGCTATATTTGATGCTAAGCTGACACAAATCGACACAGCCATTTCCTCATAGATATCAGCAAATTTTCGATCGCCCAAACCTCAACCCAAGCCACGAAATATCGCAGTTATTTAATGGTGATTCCTCACCCTAAAATCGCATCACCGGACAAACGTTGGTAAAGCAGCGCCCCCGTCCAAAATGTCGGCGCAAAGCCTGGATAGCCCGAGGATGCGTTGCAAAAATAGAAATTGTTGAGAGATGTTTCGTGATTTAGCCGATCGACTCCCATGTTTTTCGGCGTCAGAGTAGAACCGTAGGAATTGCCATTTGGACACCAACAGAAGCGCTCGTTAGTCGTAGGACTTCCGGTAATATGAAACACCATATGTTTGCGGAAATTGGGAACATAGTGTTTTTCAACTACGTCTAAAATTGAGTCCAAAATTTCTTGTTTTTTTTGCCTGTAAGCTTTGCGATCGGTCTCCCAAAGTTGTTTAAAATAACTGTAGTTAGCCACAGTCAGAAATTCTACAATTTGACAATCTTCGGGACAATCCCGCCGCGCTTCCGTGAGTAAAGTCGGCGTGGTAATCGCAAAACTCGGACGAGAAAAATCATTTTTGTCATACATTTGAGCAAAAGCTTCATTCAGATCCAAATGTTCGGAATGAAACGTATTATATTTGCCAAATCCGTAGTCTCGCAGGTCAATGTCTTTGACAACGCAGTACACCATGTAATTGGATGCAGAATACTCATAGTCGAGTTTCCGCCGCACTGTTTTCGAGAACAGTTCCTCACCAATCATCTTCGCCGCTCTTTTGGGGTCGAGGTTGCAAATCACCGTGTCTCCCGCGAATTCATGGGTTTGATGGGTAGTCAAATCCATCGCTTCAACTCCGGTAACAGTTCTATCTGTCAGCCTGAAATTCGTGACTTCATGGTTTAGTAAAACTTTCCCGCCGTTAGATTCAATGACTTTAACTAAAGAATTGATGACATCTTCAAAATGCTGCGTCGGGTAAAATGCACCTTCTTGATAGCCTCGAAACAAAGCAATCCAAGCATAGAAAGAAAGCTGGTTCGGAGGTAGCAAAAAGTCCGGCCATTGCAGGGCTAATAAAGTTTGGGCGGCTTGCGGGAGTTGGAATTTATCGAAAACGTCTTGAAGTGTGCTGTTTAGGTGTTGGACGGCGCAAAATACGTCACCGAAATTTTTAATTAATTCAATTGGTTTGACAGGAGGAGCGAGTTTTCTGAGTCCCGCGCCGGTTTTTTCAACTTCGTTGACGAATTTGCGAATGTTCTCCCTTGCTTCGGGAAACAGCGCCGACAATCTGCGGATCAGTTCCTCTGGTTCCGAGGGAATATCTAGCGCATATCCAGGCATTCTCATATGGTCGAAGCCATTCGGATCGTAGCGCTCAAAGGTGACATCGCGATCGAGATTGAGTTTTTTGAGGACTCGATTGACTGTATGTCCTTCGCCGCAGTCCCAAACGTAGTGGAATTGGGCATTAAACGTGTATTTTTTGGCCATTGTAAAGGTGTGGCCAAAGCCTCCGGGATGTTCGTGAGCTTCCAGGATGTGCACGGTTTTGCCGGAGTTTGCCATCAAGGCTCCGAACACCAGTGCTGATAAACCACTACCGACGATGAGGTAATCTGTTTTCATGGGATATTTCCTCGATCGATTGAATCGGGCGATCGCTATCTATCTAAAGTAACCCTAAATTCTGAGGAAAGTATGAAGTCAACCAACAGTCTTGCTGGGCGCGCTGGTTAAAGCATTGTATTAAAGCCTGATTGCGGTTGCTATTAAGATTAATTAAGCTTTTGTGACTCGAACTTATAGTTAGTGGGACGGGATCGAAAGCTCGCCCCATAATATAAAAACTCCCGATGTTTACCTGTTTGCGTAAGTCTTAAGGTAGAGAATCGTCTACGTAATTAGGAGTAGGTTACTTAGATGTGCGATCGCCTATTGGTGTGTGCGGCACGATCACATCAAAAAAAGCATCCTCCAAATCGTAACCAAACATCTGTGACATCGCCATCAACTTCGATTTACTCGGAATTTTCTGCTGGTTCAACCAATCAGTCAACACAAAAATTTTGCTCATCAAAAACATTTCCAAAGCTTCAGGATTGTACTGAATGCCTTCGGTGCGGTGGAATTGGTGCGGCACCAACATCGCGGCATACCGGGCCAATTCTCCCCCTTTCCAATCCAGCAAAAATGGCAGCCACGGATAACAAGCATCTAAGCGAATAAACCACAGTCGCACTTCCGGAAGTTCCGATATTTCTCGCGGATCTAGTTCTTCGCGCGGATACTCAATTTCAAATTGTACCTGTTGTTCGTTTTGGGCGATCGCTCCTTCGGCAAGCCACTGTTCAACAACAGTCCGCACCGGAGACAAATCTAAGCTGTTTATGCGATCGGCATCAATCGCTATCATAATACTCATAAAAAATCAACCTTATAACATTAAGTCATTATCTATAATACCATCAATCATCAATTAGCAATTACCAATTATCTCTCATCCGACTGATTTATCTCAATCCGTTCACTCCCGTACATTTTCTTCTTGCCTCTTCGTTCTTCCTTCGCTCTACCATTCTCCCTTGCTTTTCGGGCAAGCTGTCAACTGTAAACTCTTCCTTATTCCTTGTTCCTTCTTCCTTCTTCCTCCGGTCAACTGTCAACTGTCAACTGCCAACTGTCAACTGTTCCCTCAGCCATTTTTTCCAAATTTGGTATCCTGTAAAGAATTACCAATGCCCTGAATAATTCCCCGCCCGATCAAACCAATTCCCCGCCCTATAACTTGAGTCAAAACGTAAACAACAGCAGCACCCAACAGCGAAATAACAGCGCGAACCCTAGGTGCGATCGCATCCCTGGCTTCCAGCACCAAAGTTAAAGCCAACTGCCACCCAGAAAGCTGTGCTAACTCCATATTTCTAGGAGCATAAATAGATATTCTCTTAATTCTCGAATCTCGCACAACTAACAGCAAAAACCTACTTTCAAAAATAGCTTTCGGTTCCACAAAATAGCTATCCCAGCGATATTTCCACGATAAATTATTCCTAAAACGTTCAATTTCTCGTGTTGAAATTAACTTGCTATCGTAAAAAGTTTGTTTTATTTCCTCAATATCCGCAAAATTATTGAGCAGAGGCTGTACCACTCCGCTAGCAACTTGAATCACCAAATTTTCTAACAAACTTTCAGCTCGCTGCATCGCTGGCGGGCTGCCAGCAATACATGAAATATTGTCAACTGTTAGCGGAATTTCAAATAGAAAATGTGCAAACAAATCAACAGTCATCGGGATTTTGTCAAGGATTTCTGCCGCAACTGCTTTTTCATCTGCCAGCAGTACAGGCACCACTTCTACGCCGCTGCCTCCCCATAAATTAGCAGCGATTTCGCCTTGAGTTTCTGGCAGTAGTTTTAAGCTTGTTTGACTGCTGTCAAAAACCTGATTTTTTCCCGTTTGCAGCGTATAGTATCTGCCCAAAAAATCTATGATTGTCGCCTCCCACAAATCCCGCAAAATAGCAGGCATTTTTTCCGATAGTTGAGTTGGCTGCACTTGCCCCAAGCGCAATTCCTCCAGCAACTCGCGTAACTTCCGCAGGATGGAAATCATCAATTCGCGCTGTTTTGTCGATCGCAAAATATCGATTTCCAAAGGCACGCCCGTCAAATTCACCAAATCCAACTGCAATTTAGCAGCCACCGAGTCAAACAAACTTCCTTGCCAATCACTTGCAACCGCCAAAGACTCCGCCAAGAATTGAGAATTTGCCACTTGCAACTGAGAATTAGTCAACCAATTCTCCCGTCTTGTTTCTCCCGTCTTGCTTCTTCCGTCTTCTTCTTCCCTCTGTTTACCCTGAGCGACTTGCCCCGAACCCAGCCGAGAGGAGCCGAAGGGCCCTCTTCCTTCTTCCTTCTGGGCACTTCTTTCAAACAATAATTGACTAACAATCCAGCGAGCTGCCAGCAATTCTCGGCGGCGCCCGCTGACTACAATTCCATCTAAAATAGTGACTAAATCTGTCGCATCTGCCGCTTTAATTTGTTGCAAATCAGTTTGGATAACCGCCAAAGCTGCATCTATTTCCTGCAATCCAGACCGACAAAAATAAGCCAGGATTTTTTTGTATACTGGCCGCTCGATTATCGGATCGCCTGCATTTTCTTCTGCATTTGCTGCGGAGTTTTCTACTGTTTGAACCACCGCTGAATTTAGTTCTATTTCTGAGTTAGCTGCCGCATCCGCCGGCCAATAACTGCTGCCCGATGCCACGGCGCGAATAGCTTCGATCGTCTGGGAAATATCTCTACCTTTAGGACAATAGCCATTAGCGCCCGCAGCCTGTAACTGTTCCACAAGCTCCGGTGTCAGCGGCGAGGCGAGCAGCAATAGCGGCAGGTTGGGGTAAAAACTTTTAAGTTCGCGACATACTGCCAGCGCCTCGATTTGAGCCGTAGCTTGCGGGGCCCGACGCCATCCCGCATTTAAGGTCTCAACAGCCAAAATTGCCAAATCAGCGGGCTTCTGGGCCGATCCAGAGTCGAGCGAGCGAGCTTCCAGAACCTGGAACGCCTCGGTTGCGGTGGCAACATCTGCGACAAATTCCAAGTCTGGATACTGCTCGCAGGCGACTCGCAGCCCCAGCCGGAAAATGGGGTCGCGAGCGATTGACAACAGTTGCAAATTAGTCACTCGATTTTAAATTTGAGATTAAAGAGGTCGATCGTGCCAAAACCCAATTACTCGGGAATCAAATTAGCATCAGGAGGCCCAGCCGGTTGAGGAATCGAGGGAGGTGCTGGCTCGGGAGCCGGAGCCGGAGCCGGAGCCGGAGCCTCTTGTCTGGCGGGCGGATAGTAAGGTTCTGGTTCCCGAGCCGGCGGATAGTAAGGTTCTGGTTCCCGAGCCGGCGGATAGTAAGGTTCCGGAGCTGGGGCTTCTTGTCTGGCCGGCGGATAGTAGCGTTCTGGAGCCGGAGCCTCTTGTCTGGCCGGCGGATAGTAAGGCTCTGGAGCCGGAGCCGGTTCGGGAGCTGGCGCGTAGTCCTGTCGCGGAGCTGGCGCGTACTCTTCCTGTCGCGGAGCTGGTGCGTACTCTTCCTGTCGCGGAGCTGGCGCGTACTCGCGAGCCGGTTCGGCTGCCGGTGGTGGCGCAGTGTTGGCTCTGAGTTCGGCACTCCAACGCCCGATCGCCCCTGCCGCCTCTGAATGAAGCGCTCTACCGTAACCGATTTGGGAAGCCATATCGATCGCCGCTCCTAGACTACCGCCAGAAGCTAATTCTGCTGCTCGATCGAGAATCGGTCTGTCTTGAGCCACTTGCAACTCGCTCACCCACTGATAGACATTATCCTGAGCTTTGGCGTACAAACTCCTGCCGCTCTTAATGGACGAAGCTTTTTCAATAGCTGCGCTCAGTTTTCCTTGCTTCGCCAGAGCCATAGCTTCATCCAAAAAAGGCTGATCTTGAATAACTTCTATGCGTTTAGTCCACTGAGCCAAGAGAGTTTGCGCCTCTACCCTGCGGGGGCGGTTTTGAGAGATCAGCAGTAGCTGAGCGATACCCCCCTTGAGTCCTTCCACCGTTGCTTGTTCTGACAACTGCTTCGCTAGGGTGACAAAAGATTTGTCTTCGATCCGCTGAATTTCCCGGCGCCAAGTAGCCACCAAAGTTTGAGCGTGAACCCGCCGCGGCTGTTTCGGGCCGATCCTTTGCGCTTGCTCGATCGCCACCTGAAACGATCCTGTCTGACCGAAATTAGCGATCGTGCTCGCCACTTGCAGCCGCACCAAATCTTGAAACTGCACCTGCAAATTTTCAATTTGAACTTGAGCCTGCTTGTACAGGGGGCGGCCCGGAGCAATTTTGCTAGCAGCACCCTGCCCTTCGAGCAAGATAAAAATATGTTGCGCCAGCGGTGTAGATATCGACTGGTTCCAAGTCACCGCCTGAGCTCTACCCAACTGCATCAAATCTTGAGCTTCCGCAAACAGCGGCGAATCCTGAGGCACCACCGAAGCAGCCTCGATCGCCCCCGGGAGGTCTTTTGCCCCCAACCGTTTAGTCGCCATTGCCAGCAGAGTCCGGCTCCAGCCCTCTATTTCCTTCTCAGCTTTAGCGCGGGCAAAAAGTTGCGGATCTATTTTGCGGGCCAGGACGATCGCCTCAGCGAACTTTTGCGGAGTTCCCTCCTGTGCCAAATCTCTCGCCTCTTGCAAGCGTTGCCAGCCGTTTCTTTCCAAAGAAATTTGCCCTATCAGCTCGTTGTAACGCTTCTGACTCCAGAAAATATTTTCCAGCTTGAACAGAGCTTGAGCGTAATCCCACGCTTTTCTCAAATCCTCACTTTTCAAAGCTGCTAGGGCTGTATCGTATAATTTTTGACCTTCCTGCCAATTTTTTTCCCAAGCATTCACAGCGTCCTGTACCTCTGGGTAAGACGGACTGGTTTTGGGAATTTTCGCCACAATATCGAGAGCGCCTTTCAAATCGCCCTGCTCAATTTTTGCCCTAGCAAACCCCAGCATGACTTTCGACCATTCCCCGATCAAATGTTGGCCTTGCGAGTATAGCGGGTGTTCTTTCGGCCAAGCCTGAACCAGTGCTATTGCCGATTCTAGCTGTTCTAGCTTGCCCGACTTAGCAGCTTGCTGAGCGCAGTAAAGTCGCTCTCCGTCCGCCGCCAGCGGTGACAATTGCTGACAGTTGGGCGGGGGCGGCATCGTCAGCAACCACAGAAATGCAGCCGCACCGGTTACTCCAAATCCCACGAGGAGACTGAGCCAGATGAGCTGCCACTGCCAAAAAGTTCTTTTGCCCTCCCGAGGCGGCGCCTGGTGGCTAGAGGAACTCGCATCGCCTGTCGCCTCTGCACTCAACGGTGCTGTCGGTTTGGTGGATGGGTTGTATTGGGGTGGTGTGTGGAATTGGTCAGATTGTCGTCTCGCCATTACTTCAGCCTGTCCTGTAATGCGCTGTAGCGTAACACTCCGACATCAAATCATAGATTGTGATGTCGGCTTCTGACTCCTGTTAAGGAGATCGAGAACTTCCTTAAAGGTACTGGCAATCTTTCCCTCTACGGCATTTTATAGTGAGGCTCGTGTCTAGCCCCACTGATTGCTTTTGAGCTTTTTTGGCTCTAGAAGCACGTAAATCATACCAGTTATCCAACAATTATTCACAACTCCGGGGGAGTTTAGCAGAAAAAATAGGCTCGATCCCCGTCAGTTGAGGGATTTTCGATTTTGCTATTGAAGATTTTGGATTTGACTTTGCAGAGCAATTTTTTTTTTAATTAATGTCTCACCATCAATTCTGCCGCCGCCATTGGCTCGATCCTCGTCCTGCTGCGGTTTCAACCGCCGCAACTACTGCAAATTTCCTCGACTTCTGACCGACTGAGCAATCAATAAGCTATTTCTGTCCGGTTATATCTCAACTTTATACCTGTAGCGCCTCGCTCTGATTTTTGAGGTTTAGTCGTAAATTTTATTTCCGATCGCCCTTTTGGGCCCAGCGACTTTCACTTTTTTTGACTCTACCCAATTCTGGCGTCTGACGGCAATCTACTCCGAGCCGCTCATACTTAACTCATTTTATACCGCGCTCGCCATAGTAAAAACAATCCGTTTCGCGTCTATCAGCGGCTTCATCATTAGTTACGAAGCTTTTGGCGTATCGCTAACACTCGATCCTTCCGCGGCTGGCACCGACGAGCGGTATCCGTAGAAATCTATCCGGTAGTCTACAATTTTGACACCAGTTTGCTGTTGAATTTGTTCGATCAAGTCGATCGGCAATTCCACGTGAACGTCGAGGATTTGAGCCGTATCGAGACAATTAACGTGAGAGTGAGAGTCGCTGACATTTCCGTACAAGCGTCCCTCCGAGCGTTCTACGCACTCAATAATCCCTTCTCGCGACAAAGCTTCCAGATTTTGATAAACAGAAGTATGACCGATCGAATGCGCTTGTTGGTTCAGGCGATCGTAAATTTCGCGAGCCGAGAGGTGTTCTTTTGCATCCCACAAAAGTTCTAGAATAAATCGACGCTGGCGGCTCAAGCGCATTCCCATCGCCTGACAGCGGTTTAAAGCATCTTCTAATGAACGAATTGGTTTCACAGCTACCGCCTTCTAAAGCCTGCTCGATTTTTTATTCTGGTACAATACATTGCACGCCTATCCTATATTAATTAATTCTAACGCAGGGTTGCCTAACAGTAGAAGGTAGAGGGCAAAAATCTCTTCGAGAGTGCATTTTTTCTAGTTACTGCTCAACTCAGGCTGCCAGCACCCACCCAAAAATTATTCTCCTCAAAGATATTGCAGAGACTCTATCTTCTACTAATGCCACAAATGCTAGGAAGAGGATTTGAGGGCGTGAATCAGTAACTTGGCGATTTCCGAGAGTTGCTTTTTGTTGAAGGTTTTGAGCAAAAGCTTGACTACCGCCTTCGGTTCAGCCGGAAGTGCTACTGGCTTCGACGCTGCTGGTGCTGCGGTCGCGCTTGCCTCTGCTGGTTTGGGAGCCGCTGCCAAAAGTAGCAAATTTTTACTCGGAGCGATCGTCTTGACTTTCCCCCCTTGCACCAAATCCCCAGCCTCCTTAAGTTCTTTGATCGCCAGCGGAGCTAAGACTTTATAAGAGTTTTTAGGATTAACTATCGCCGAGCGAACTGTTTTGACTAAATTTTGCCAAGGCTCAATTTTAGCTCCCAACTTATAGAGGCGAACGCACACAGCCGCCAACTCCTGACGACTAGCAGCCGATTCTTTCTGCTTGAACACCTGCAACATTTCTTTAAGTAAAACCATCACTCCCACAGCAAAATTCGCCGGTGCCGAACCCGCTGTTTGAGCAGCCCCGGGCGCACGAGAGCCAGGAGTAGCAACCGCGGCAACTTTGCCCGCCGCCAAGTTGTTGAGGTGAGTTTCCAGTTGAGCAAAAACTGGCATCACCTGCTGCACGAGTTTTTCTCCTTCTTCATTCCTCAAGCCGAAAGGCCCTTCCAATCGCGCCAGCAAGTCCTTCAGCGTATCAACCCCCCTCAAAAATAGGGATTCTGCCGTTTGATCGACCTGCTTTACGGGCCCGTCCTTGAGTACCTTAAAACAATCTTCCAAGCGGTGAGCGGTTGTTTTAATACTATCCAAGCTGAGCATGGCCGCCCCTCCTTTGACTGAGTGGGCGGCTCGAAACATCTCCTGAACGCTTTCGGGGTCTTTCATGGTGGACTTCAAATCCACTAAACCATTTTCTAGAGTATCGAGATGCTCCTTAGCCTCTTCGATAAACAAACGCATAATTCGGTCTTGCTGATTTGACACGACAGTCCTCCTAACAATCTCAGCACCGTTTAAGCTCAACTCCACAAATTTACATTTGTGGCGATCGCGCTCTTGATGAAGGGAGAACCTTCAATGGTGCAACGGCTGCACTCACTATCCCCTCTGCGGTCAATGCTTTGGGGAATAATTTTCGGATGATATTCAAGCTGCCATTAATATCAGCATTCAGCAACTTCCCACTCCCTGTCTGATACAGACGGCGCTTCACTTTACGACCACTGAATTTTGGCACGGCATCGCCAAATTGGGGCAATGAATCGAAGTTTCAAGTGGATGCCTGGGATGAATAGCTTTCCTCAGTCACAACGATCGCATTGCGTTCTAGTTGACATTTGTAGCTAATCATCTCAATCAAACCGTCAGGAATTTAGACAGAATTGTGGTTATTCGGCTGACCTGTGCTGATTGACTGCTTCCACCGCTCGTTTTTACCGATGACCAACGCGCCCACCTCCTGCTGATTCACATAGTTCACCACTAATCTACTCGTTTGATGCAGGTAGCGATCGACGTACTGATGGCTCGATTGCTTGGGCCGATCGCTCCGATGAGATGTTTGACGCTTGCCGGATGGGGTTTGTAGCTGCGCTTTACGCTTGTTATAGAACTGGCTTACTGACTTGGGAGGTGTTCCGGCGATCGATCGCGGGACGAATCCACGTCGGTTTGACGATCTTTTCAACCTTGTTAAAAAGTCCCCGATCGGTGCCAGCAATGAATAAGCCCCCAGCGGGGGGCTTCTGAGGTCGATCGCCAACAGTTTCTACAACAAGTGCAATTACAACTAGGTATTCATCGCAGTTGTTCGATCGATCTCCTGCCTGTAGCAATGCGAATTTTACTCATAGATTGGTGTACGGTGCCGCTGACAAGTTCAGTCTTATAGACCGATTCCGTGCCTGGATCGGGCAAAAGATAGCCACCATCAGTTTTGTCTTTGCAACCAAGTGTTTTAGACTCACACAAAAACTTTTCGGGACTCTTGCGATCTTCGGTGATTGCTGCAAAGGAGCTCGTCCAACATTTGACAACGCGCTTAACAAATTGCTTCCTAACTTTTGTTGGCAAAGCTTTATCAGCTTTAGACTCTTTGCTCTTGTGGTAGAGGTCATTGAGTCTCCACGCCTTTGCCCCTACAAAAAATCGCTGTCTACAGTAGTAATTAACTAGATTGTAGAGATTCTTTGCCTTGAAACTGAGGTGGTCAATCTCAGCCCAATATTGGTGGTTTTTTTCAATAACAGGGCGTTCAACTAGCCTGATGTTCTGCATCCTTCTTCCGCTGACGAAGAGCTGCTGAACGTTTGTCGTCGATCGCCTACACCATTTAGATACGTACAGTTTAAGCGAATTTTGTTCATAAAATCAACTATTCTAGCCCGCCAAAAGCGTGCTTTTGGCGGGAGAAAACGCGACTCCAGGCGGGAGTGTCGCAACATCCCATGCAAAATATTCTAGCCCTGCCTCAGCTAGGCGACTCCTAATACTGCCCAGACTCGGCAGTATTAGCTTGAAAACAGGTGTGGTGGAAGCTGAGGCTAGAGTTCTGAAGGAGTGTCAGGAGCGATTTCGATACCCATTCCTTGTTGCATCATCTGCTGATCCGTAATCAAATCATTCAATTCCTTGACTTCGACACCGATTTTTTGGCAAGCCTGTTTCAGTTCCCGCTCGAAGGTGTTGAGGTCGCTTCCGTAGCCGCAAAGCTCCGCGGCGGTGACGATTCCTTGTTGGGCGTTGGCTTTGGCGCAGTCGATCAATTCAAGGCCTTGGAGGGGTTGGGAGGATGCCATAATGTCAAACCACAAATTATCTTTTGTCCCACTGTACCTAGAACGTTGAGGTCGATCGATCTGTCAAAAGGCATGAAAAATCCTGCCTGTATTGAGTGTTACAAATTTATGATTGTACGGAATTTCCTGGCAAGATAGCAGTAGTTCCCATTTTTCTAACCCTTAGTGTGCCTCAATTAGGCTAGATAGCTGTGAGAAATGTTTCCTCCCAAAAATCTCAAATGCACTGGGTCTGGAGCGTACGACACCGGGTATTTGTATCTGTTCTGCTCGCTATGGCAGTTGCGCTTTTCCTACCACGCGACTATCTCCCCCTGGCTCGCGCACTGTGCATTTGGAACGCGGGCGCCGTCAATTTCCTGATTTTGACTTGGATACTGATGCTCAAAGGCACTCCCCAACTGATGCGCCACAACGCTCAGCAGTTAGACGCCGGCCGCTTGGCAATTTTAAGCACGATTACCGGAGCCGCTTTTGCTAGCTTTTTAGCCATCTTCTTCCTGCTAGGGGATACCAAAGGTCTGCCCCCAAACTTGCTATTACTCCACTTGGGGCTTTCTGTGCTAACAATTGTTGGCTCTTGGATGCAAGTACACACTATTTTCACCATGCACTACGCCCACAGCTACTACGGAAACAGCAGCAAGCAGCAGGGCACCTACTCGCAAGCTAATGGTTTGGATTTTCCGGGCGACGAGGAACCAGACTACAAAGATTTTTTATATTTCTCCTTTGGAATTGGGATGACTTGTCAAGTCGCAGACGTGCAGACGACTTCTCGTTCCATGAGATTTCTCGTGCTTTTTCACAGTGTAATGTCGTTCTTTTTTAACACTGCTATTTTGGCTATGAGCGTCAATATTATTGCTGGATTGAATGGATAGGATTCTGGCTCACTGAAAAAGCCGTGAAGTACCTGTACTTTGCGTGCACAGTCTCCACTGTACAAATTACAATTCCTGCGTGATTTGAAATTGTACCGTGGGGTGGAATTTACCATGCAAGAGACTGAGTGGGAGTTTGCGGAAATTTGGGCTGATACTCTGATATCTCCTCCTTACATCCTGATGTTAGTCAAGGAAAAATCGGATTTTGGCTCTCCTGGATATTCGGTGATCAGTGAATCCTATATGACTCCTGGTATGAGTTTCAACACTTGCACTGGGGGAATTTTGTAGCTCAAGATACAGTTTTTACCACAAACCCAGGAGAGCCTTTAGGTTGGTATTATGGTCAGCCACCTCAGCAGAGTATTCGCCAGAAAAAGACTACTCAAACTAATTTTTTGAATTATTCCCTGAGTTATTGCGGAGATAAAACGTCTGGTGGCACTAATACTTGGTATCCTGTTTATATTGATTATACCAAAGAAAACTTAAAAATAATTCGCCAATCTTTATGTTGTAATGCTTTTTATGATTCCTCGCTTAACCTGCTTCAAGTCGCTTCATTTTATAACCGTTCAAAGGCAGATCGACTGGTTGCAGAAATGAAATCTCGTAATCTGAAAAGTATCTCGATTGGGGAGGGTCAGATTGTAACTACGTCTCCCTCCCATAGCCGAAATAATTGCAGATAGCAATTGTCAGGTAGATAAGCCGATCGCCCTTTTCACCTAAATCAATCTCAACTTACTCGCTGCGACAAAAGAAACCGGGTTTTTACTTAATCTGTCGTCTTCAACGCAGTATTCTCGCAAAAACCCGGTTTCTCAGATCCTAATTAATGATTGTGCCCGTGCCCACCATGATTGTGCCCGCGATCTCCCTGAGAATGCCCACGATCCCCGTGAGAATGCCCACGATCCCCGTGAGAATGCTCGCGATGCGCCACCAAACTCGGATTAACAGCGATCGCACTTTCACTCAACAACGCTTCAATCTGCGGATTTGCCCACTCTGCTGCATTTTTTTCGTCGTATTGCTGCCATTTACCTCTAGGAAAACTCCCAACAGCAAAATCAAAAAATCCATGTTCCATAGAGAATATGCCACCGCGTTCATACATTATGATTAGAGGTTCGTAGGGTTCAGGTAAAGTAAATTCACTAACTTTTGGTAAATTTTTCACCCGATCCCAATGGAGGAACCACTCGCAGGTTTTCTCAATCATACCCGCCACATAAAACGGTGTCTCTGTGAAATGAGTCTTAAGCACTTTAACCTTAGTTTCATCGGCACATTCTAAAGGGCAGATATGAGCAGCCACATCAAAAAACGGCCATTCATCTGTACAATCTAAAGCCTTTGCCCACAGTGCGGCACGTCTCAAGTATTCTCGCAAAAGAGCAATGTGAGAGTTGACGCGACTATCGTCAGGCTCCCATTTAATTGCTAAAATTCGCTCTAGTGCAGTTACCATTCTCATTTTATTCTTTAACAACTTTCCTTCGATAAGTATCTATTTTGAAGATATCTGATCGGATTCCATTTGTTCAAATAAATCTTCGTCATCAGTAAACTAAACCTTAGTTACAATTTTTGTAATATGCAATGCTTGAATGTATTTTTGGAAATGGTCAATATTGACATTTGCAATGCCATTTTTAAAGTCCTCAACAGTATAAACATAGTTATCAGAAAAAGTATCAAATTTATTATCGGAACGAGGTTTTAATATGTCTTTATCGTGTGATATGTTTAAGCCCATCTTTTTTTTACAAGTTTTATCATCAATCGAAATTAATAATTGAGAAAATCATTGACTTAAGTCTAATTTTATCAACATTTCAGACAACCATTTTTCTGCTTCATCATAAGTGAATCCATGATAATATCTCGCAAATTTATTCATATATTCATGATATATCCTAGAAGGATTAGAGTCTATATCCACAGACCAATGAGGTTGATTTAAATCAGGTATTCTTCCTCCAACATTCCAACAATAGATAACGGTTGGTAATACCTGGCTTTTAACAAGGTTGGGAACTTTTTTATTCATACTTTTTTCTAAAATTGCGAGCGCTCTCTCAATTATAAAGTAAATCGCCCTTTCTGCAAAAAACACCAAAGAAGGCCGATCGACCTTTCACCTAAATTAATCTCGACTTATACCAAATCCTAGTTAAATTTCTTAGTCCGCGTAGGCGGACTTCGTTCGTGTAGACGCGGTTTCAACCGCCGAGTGGCTCGATTTACCCACTCCCACAAAAAAACCGGGTTTTTGCTTAATCTGTCGTCTTCAACGCAGTATTCTCGCAAAAACCCGGTTTCTAAGATCCTGAGATCCTAATTAATGACTGTGGCCGTGCCCGCCGTGAGAATGCCCATGATCTCCGTGAGAATGACCGTGATCGCCATGATTATGCCCGTGCTCGCTATGAGAATGCACGTGATCCCGAACAACTAAATTTGGATTCACCGCGATCGCACTTTCACTCAACAACGCTTCAATTTGAGGATTTGCCCACTCCGCCGCCATTTTCAGAAACTCAGGATGGTCGTTAACGCAAGGCAATTTGCGGTAAGTAACTCCTTGACGCTGCTTCTGCAAACCCTCAATAATGTGGTCTACATCTAACAAAGTTTCGTGGTTTTCTGTCGCAAATCCGATCGGCATAAACACGATCGCAGTTGCACCCAAATCGATCAAATTCTTCGCAGCCAGCGTCGCATCCGGCTGCGTCCATTCAATCAGCGGTGTGTCATGATTCAGCCAGCCCACCGAAATCAAAGGATAGCGATACATCAAACGTTCCCGCACGCGATCGTACAAAGCTTGACTTTCCACAATCCCGGAAGTAAAGCCCTTCGCTTTGTGCGGACAACCGTGATTCATCAGCACAATCCCAATCTGAGAAGGCAAATGCGCTACTGCTAAATCGTTCTTAATTTCTTCTTCAACCAAATCCGCCATTAGTTGAATGTAAGCAGGTTCATCGTAAAAAGAAGGAATGTAACGCTGTCCTGTTACCCAATGTTCTTTGCCATCAAAGGTTTGTGCTAAAGCATTGTTTACCTGTTCCACAGCAATCCCGCTCGTGAAAACAGAATCAACAACCAACAGCGGATAAATCAGAATTTTATCAAAGCCTTCAGCTTTAATTTGCGGGATTACTTGTTCCGGCAAAAACGGCGCGCAAAAGTTAAAAGCTTTGAACACTTTTACTTTGTCTCCCCATTTTTCCTGCAAATTCTTTTCAATCCCGGCCCGTTGCTGTTCAAAAATTGCATTGTGCGGCGACACGAATTGACCGTGTTGGTGGCTCCACTCGTGCAAGTCAAAAATTGCCAAAATCTTCGCCAGCGGCGGATAAATCCAATTCGGTACTGGCGCAAACTTTGCCGTCAGTAAATTTAAAGCTTGTTCGTTGTAGTTGGCAAAATCGTCGTAGCTTTCGACTTCGCCGTAACCCATCAGCAAGACAGCAACCCGATCATTACTTGCGGGTGCAGCAGATGTTTTGAACTCGATTTTTTCTGGAGAAGCAACCACTTTGTATTCCTCAATTTTATTTATTCTAAGAGATCCAGACAGGATGAAGGGTGAATCGGAGATTTTTGCTTTTTTGCGATCGCGCTACAGTTGCGTGCGCCGCTGATTTCCGGCTTCTGCACCGATACTGCCCGGTCAAATCTCTTATTTATCCAAGAACACCGGATCGATCGGTATCAGTCCTAAATCAGCTTTTTAACTCCCACCCGAAACCCACAGGGCGGCTAGAACTAGGATCGGACTTTGCTAAGCGTGACAGGGAATCCGGCCGGGGGGGTTAAGTTTTATGTTTTCTTAAGACTCTCTCACCTTGACTCAGATGCCAGTCGTTTCGAGCCTTTCCCGCGCTATAGTTGGGGGGATACTCTGCTAACTTGACTCTATTATAAGTTTAACACCCTATCCCCCGGGATGGTATATGATATAATAGATATATGATAAAGTTATGTTGCGAACTATATTAACTTTCTTGACGCACTATGAGACTGGTAATTTGCCCCGGAGTTCACGAACCAAACCTAACCGACTGTTTCCTCGCGGGACTTTCGGGGATTTGGGGAGTGGCTGCCGATCGCCCTTCCCAGCAAATACTCAACAGCGTCAAGGTTTTTCCCGCTCATAAACATCCGCCTTTTTCAGCCCTTGACATATTGCACTTTTTGTGCAATCAAGACTTAGCCGGAGAAAGTTTAGTATTTGTCAGCTTTTCGGCAGGAGTAGCGGGGGCGATCGGGGCAGCTTGGATGTGGCAGCAAATCGGCGGCCAAGTTGGGGCATTTTTTGCCCTAGACGGCTGGGGAGTACCCCTGGGGGGCACTTTTCCCATCCACCGCATCAGCCACGATCGCTTTACACACTGGAGTTCGGCAATTATCGGCAGCGGTGGAGACAGCTTTTACGCAGATCCAGCGATCGCACATTTAGATTTATGGCGCGAGCCCCAGACGGCAAAAGGCTGGCAAATCAGCCAAACCTCGGCCGGGATTGAGACAGCCGCACCCACAACCGCAGCAGAATTTTTAGTCCACCTATTGAAACATTACGGAGTCCAGTCAGTTGTTTAATTTAGATTTAGCGTCATCTGCGATCGCACCTATTGCTACCCTCGCCCGCTTAGAAAATTCTGTTTCTTCAGTCAAAGCAAACAGCATCAAACAGTGGCTAATATTTAGCGCCTCAGCATTTTTAGTCTCAATTCCGGTTTTCGTGCAAGCACCATTAGTTCGCTTGTATCCTACCATCAGCTTGCTCTCAACAATTCCCTGGTTCGTACTCAGTTTAATCCTAATTTTCCGTCCCAAAACCCAAGTTTGGGGAGACTTATTATTAGGCTTTGCCGGATGTTGGCTGGCAGGTTCCATCTATTGGGGCTGGTTTAGATGGGAACCAATTCTGCACTTACCTATAGAAGCAATTGGCTTGCCCTTTGCAATTTGGTGCTTGAACAAATCCTGGGGAAAAGTGGGCGCCTACTTTTACTTGGGTTCGCTATTTGGCACTGCTATTACTGACTTATATTTTTATTTAACTGGGTTGATGCCCTACTGGCGCAAAGTCATGCACGCAGAACCGGAATTCGCGATGCCGATTTTCCAAAGTGCGATCGGGCAAATTGACACTCCTTGGGGCATCGGTTGCGCGATCGTTTTAATCGCTGTGCTGCTAACAGTCGGTTTGCTAAGTTTGCGCCCTAGCCTGCACTGGCGCGCCTTCAGCGGAGCAGTTTTTAGCACGCTTTTGGTGGATGGTTTGTTTTGGTTGGCTGCTTCTGCTGCTTGAGATTTTTGG